>CAYUCE010000013.1:0-43253 GCA_964443275.1 uncultured Thermotogae bacterium
CGGGTAAAGTAGGCGATGTTAAAATCCCGAAAATAAGTGAGGAATAAGTATTTCATGAATTTACCCCCTTTCCCCGGCTCCAACAAACTACGGGCATGGGAAGTGATATTGAAGGTGCTGCCAGTCCGTTTAAGAAGATTGCCTACTTCAAGGACTACTCGCAGGATATGCAAGGGGCGAACATCATGTTCGTTTATGACCTTGTTTACGATGTGGATGATCTCAACCCGGTAGGGATCAAAATCCATGGTATCAAGAAATTCCGCCACAACTTTGCGCTTGAGATTCCCCGCCTTTGTTGCGGGGAGCCCATCCTGTTCTCGTGCGGCTTCCAGAAGAATTCGGCTATTTTTCACGAATCTAACTTCACCCACGTCTGAGTCCGGTAGTGAGTCATGGATAACCATCGGACTCTCGGTCCCTGTCCAATCTGTGTGTAGGAGCCGGTAGGCCTGTTTGGGAGAGAGCCCTCCCAGGTCCTCCTGCGGGGTTTGATTGTATTCCTCCAAGCGCTTATCAATGGCCTTCTCTAACTCTTCCAGGAACTCTATATGTTCAAATTCATCTTTATCAAGAATGTCATCAAGCAAGTAACTCACCCCTCCACGATTTGGTTATTACACGGATCGATTGCGACCTGTCCTATAATGCTTTCCAGAGACTACCGATCATTCCAAGTTTATATTTTTCCTCGATCCATCGAAATTCCTTTTCTTAATTAATAATATACGAAATTCGACTCACAGATTCCAGAATGGCTTGGGAGGTTCTTTCGCGGAGGGATTAAAGCATCTGTATAAAAGATTCAATTGGCTTTCACCAAAACCTGAACGGGGTCATGAAATGACCTTCACAAGGAGCGATCCGGTAAGATCTACCGACATAGATAATTACGGAGAGTGGCTAAGCAAAAAAATCCGCTTAATGGATAAGTTAAATGAAGTTTATTGGCTTGAGGAAGTAAAAGAAGTGTGATACTAGATCAATTAAACCAGAAGACAACATGGTACTGAAAGGGCTGACCTTCTATCACACTTGCCCATTTATCACCTCTCAACTCATTGAAGGTAAATTAGAGAATTTTGTCTGAAAATCCTCCCTTGTTAATATTAGAGATTGAGGTGTTATTATGAGATGGATAGCTGTGAAAATCTTCATAGGCAATATTCCTAATCTAGGTGGGGTAAGTCCCTTGGAAGCCAAGAGAGAAGCATTACTAGAATATGTTGATCCTTTAAGGAAGAAACTAAAAGACGAAGCTCTCATTAAGACATCGAATTATACCTTTCATGATGGTGATGTACACATTGTAACCAGCTTTGAGAGGGATAGAGAAGAATTAATTCAAAAAATCAGGGATTACCTTGTGGGAAAAGGTCTTAAAGAAGGAGATGATCAAGCATTTAAAATTGTTGAAGATTTCTATCCTCAGCGTATGAAAGAATTTTGGGGTAAAGAAAATATGAGCATCTTTGCTCAAATGAAAGATTTAAGTTCTACTTTAGCAATAGAAGCCTTTAAAGGGAATCTGGGTGAGGATCATAGAAGTCATCTATCCATGAATAGGCTAGGGCACATCTGGTCAAATCAGCTTGGATGTGACCTCTTAAATGAAGCTTACCTTTATCAGGGCCTTGCTAGAGGTTATCTTGATGAAGTAATCAAAAATCAGCAACCTGAATCATCTATCCGAAACCAACTCGGGAAAATTGAAAAAGAAATGGATGAAACTATCAAGTCATTTAACCATTTTTATAAAAGCCAAGCATAGTGCTCTTTATTATGCCAATTTGAAAAGAGATGATAGATAGAGAATAGTGCGGGTGCTTATGGGAATAAAGCTAACGAAATTTTAAATTTAGAGTTTTGTGAGAGTGAAGAGAGAAAAATTTGCGAAAACGGGAGGAAATCAATAAAATAAAGGTAGCATTTTAGATTGAGTTGTGACACTACAAGTTCTGAGACGGCGCAGCTCAGATAGTCCCAAAAAGTGGCTTGTACTATATATTTTCGTAAATAGCAAGACAATAGGAAAGATAAATATGTCTCAAGATAAAATCTCAATTTACCCAAATTTGAGTTTATCTCTAAATTTTAATGGAAATGCTGAATTCAGTGTAAATTGGGTTGTCAAAGGAGAAAAAGCCGGGGGGACATTGAATGTATCCTTTACCCACAAAGGACAAGAATATGTAGCAGATTATGAGGACATCGACTGTGAAGCATTCCTCGACAAAAATGGGGACGAGAATATTAAAACGAGTAAGTTTACTATCACAGGGATTAAGGTCAGACCATCTGCCTTCAGCTCCGGCGCTTTAAAATACACTGTTCCCAATGTCATCAGCAAAAAAGATCAAATATATGAATACTCTATTCCAACAAACGGCTTACCATTTGCAAAACAAGAGAACAAGCTAGAGTCTTTTATTGTTGACCTGCCCCATCAATGGTTTCGTACCGCTTCATTAATAGCTGCTTATCCTCCCCCTGATAAAATAGTAGAAATAAATGAAAAAAATAGACTAATTTACGATAAAGACACTTTAGAAAAAGCAGACCAATCTTTCCATTTAAAATTTAGAAAATTGTGCCGAATGACAACATGTTATTTAATGACTGTTGGGATTATTTCCGGTGTGATTTCCGCTTTAGCTATTTGGGGACTTCGATCTATTTTCAACTCTTCCTAGACAACTTAAGATAAGTAAAAACCTTTCAAGTTGTGTTTGGCAAAATGAAAATACAAAGGTAGTTCCTCAATCGAAATAAAATCGCAAGCCGACCTAGAATATAACTTCCTGGATTCATTCTCTTAGGATGTAAGAAAGGCTCTTCTATGCTCCTTCGGAGCCTCTACTTTGCTACTTCGTAGCTTCGTAGAAGCGAAGAAGAGTTTGAAGAAGCGTAGCAGAGATGCTGACCGTGACCCAAATTGATTACATCAAGCATTTAAGAAGGGGATTTTACCATTTCCGAGATTGAAAGGAGATTAGAAAACAAGCAAGTCAATCCTATTTACATACACCTTCTTTCTCAAAATTCAAAAGGTAGTTGAACAAAGATGAACTTGAATGTGAAGTAGAGGAACTCTTATTTTCTTATACAAAGTAGCGAAATAGAGTATTGTGTCAGGTTTTAAGGGCTCCTCGCCCCTGCTTTCAATTCTTCAACAAAAATTCTTTTGATTTCTGATCCTCTGGTATTTCCTCTCCCAAAGGAAGATATATAGAAACATCAATATCAAGTTGTGAAAGATATTTGCAAAGTACAGGTCCGACACGTGACCAACTCAACCCCCCTAATCCACAACCTAGTGAGGGTACAGCGAGTGATTTTATGCCTTCGCCTTTATAGTTTTTTAGAATCCATCTTAAGCCATTTTCAATACTCTCAATGGAGGTTTTTTCTTTCCAGTGATTCTTTGTGGGGAAAAATAAAAACCAGTCTTCAGCATTTGCCCCCTGCATCCCTTTAGGTTCATCAGCCATTTCCAAATCAATTGATTCTCGTCGCTTATAAAGCGCAGGTTTTCCCAGTGCTATTTTTCCTTCTTTGCATAGATCCTGATATCGTACATAAGCATCTGGAAACCGATATTTTGCTGTAGAAGCAAGTCCCTTACCCATTACACCAACGCAATTTACCGAGATTGTTAAAGTATGAAGTCTTGAATAGAACATATCCCCAAGAGCTAGCCTTAGACCTCCAGTCACCATTTTTTCAAAGTACGGTTTGAAAAAGAGCCATGGTTCAACAATGACATCCAACTTGGTTCCGATTCTTTCTTCCACTTTAAGCTTGGTATTGGAGCTTGGTACATTAATACGTTTTATTTTTTCCGGAGAAACCCTATCTGGTACTAAACATTCAGCCATTATTGTTCTCTTACTATCGTCGTGTTTGTTCCACCACTTTACATTGGCATTCTTCCGGACTAAACTAATTTTGCTTCTATTTTTTTCCGTTGAAAAGAAACATGTGTCACTGTGAGCAGCATTACCATCAGTAATATATAGATCACTCCTATTCACAATATCTAAGGCAATGACTAGAATAGCGATGTCATTGATCTCGTGTTCACACTTCACCCTGTATAACATAGGGTTACGTGGATTAAAGTAAAGGTTTGCATATTCCCACAGGGATTTAGCATCGCCGATAGTCTTATCTCTTCTGTGAGATATTATTTCCTCATCGTATATAGATGTGGGGCTAATAGCTTTATCATCGACCCTGCTATGGCACAAAATACCCTTTTCCAATATCGACGGTAGATTATCAATATGAGTTATGTAGTATAATTCCTTACTTATAGGCATACAGCATCACTTCCGCAATGACCTGCAATCCATATGAAGCTCACTCCTGCAGTTATAAATAGCTCGTTGGAATTGTGAGTTTATTCAGCTTATTAACATTATTGCAGGTATAAAATTCTTTATCAAATAATTATTTGACACCCCCCTTCATAATATTGATTCATCCTACTCGAGCGAACTGCTGGCTTGATCTCAGCAAGTTCAGGTTTTATTCTCAACTGCTTACTAATTATTGGCTCCAATATCGAATTAATTAACTAAGTTAAAATTTTCAACTGCCATGGATCCTCAATAATTATCTGTGGTTGGGA
Organism: uncultured Thermotogae bacterium; assembly: GCA_964443275.1. Taxonomy (GTDB): domain Bacteria; phylum Bipolaricaulota; class Bipolaricaulia; order CAYUCE01; family CAYUCE01; genus CAYUCE01. The sequence continues at coordinate 4,634 of CAYUCE010000013.1, forward strand.
ATGGTCGCCATTTTCGTACCACTCAAGTTTGCTCATAACCTTAATTTCCTTTCCTTCCAAGGATGATAAGTCTATTCCCGATCCGGGGAAATCAGAAACGAGGTCATCTGAGTAGATTACGGCGGTAAAATCCCTGTAAATATTGTCACTGGAATTCAGAAAGGCCATACCCCTTGCGGTACCTATTTTAAAAACCTGGTATCCGACTGTTACTATCTTCCCTCCGTATTGGGTAAAGTTATTTTTGGCTTGGCTAGCGGTGATAGATTCGCTTACTGCACACTTACTCCAAAGGCCTTTCCTTTGTTCCCAAGCTTCTTGAGCGGATTCTTTAAACATTTTCCGGTATTTATAAGCCGGTGGTATGGTTTTTAAAATCCCATATCCTGTTTCAAGAAGTAAATTATTCACCATGGAACTCCCCTTTGAATCTAGGTAAACGTACCTCAATAAACGATGTTTACCAGTATCATCCCGGTTTTTGACATCACGCTCCAACCAAACCTCTTTACCCTCAACTAAAGTCATATTCTTCCTTATCGCTTGCCCACTGTAACACTCTGCCGTTGACAGTTCAGGCGTGTCAACCCCTATGTATCGGACTTGCTCCTTTTCTCCATCAGCAAATCTCACCCAGATTGTATCCCCGTCTACCACTCCAACCACTTTAGCTTCTTCCAGTTTTGGAGCTGGGTTGTAGGAAGGTAATACACAATTTTGGGATATAGAACCTGCTAAGAGATCAACCACACATATCCCCAAAGAAAGCCCCAGAATAAGTAGAAACTTCCGCATAATTTTCACCCTAATGAATGATAGTTTTGAAATGGAGAATTCTCAAGCAAGTTGGGAAAATCCCATCTACACTAAAATAAGCCTTCTGAAGTAAATTTTTGTCGCTCTATTCTTGATTAAGGGAGCGGAATCTTCAATTGTTTAGTGAGAGTTTCTTTTTATGAAGTCATGAAATGTCTTCGAGAAGGGGCGATCCGCAAGACCTACCAACAGGGACAATTACGGAGAGTGGCCAAGTAAAGAAATCGCTTAACCAAGAGGTTGAATGAAGATTATTGGCTCGAGGAAGTAAATCTAAAATGCGATATTGGGTTAATTAGATAAGATAACTTGACATGGTAAAGAAGAAGCTGCCCCACACTAGCATTTGGAGAGCATGCCTCTTAACCACCTCTCAGATTCGTTTATCTTAAGAACATGAATGGTAAACGCTATCTCCACTAAATAAGTCCCCTCCTGAATGTTCTCCGGCTTAAATCAAAACTTCAGCTCAGTAAAATTTGTAGCTGGATACAAAATATTCTAGAGTTACGAATGAGACTTTCATGTTTATCCTGAATAGTATTCCAAAAGATAACACAAATACCGAAGAGTTTGGAAACCCTTGCCAAGCCATAGATGGCCATGATTGTGACTCACAACAAGAAGCGAAGATTGATAACCAGCTTTTTATGTTAGGAATACCCCACAAACGAGCAGTATCATATCCTTTTGGTTTTAATGCAGATTGGAAAATTCCAAAAACTGACATTTATATTGAATATTTTGGATTAACAGGAAAGCCAGACTACGATAGGAAGACCCAACTTAAGAAACAATTGGTGAAAAAGCATGGATTAACTCTTGTTGAAATATATCCTGAAGACCTAAAGTTAGATCGAATTACGCAAATCCTTGAAAAAGAAGTAATTAAAAGACTGAATAACCCTCCTAGTCATTTCCCTCTTGCAAGGGAGCAGAAGCCGATATTGACCGAACTGAATGATATACTCAAAAAAATGCGCTCGATACAAATTGAGTACGATATTGTTGTACAAGAGAAAATACGTGAAAATAATAAAGGAGAACCAATTATTTTCTACCGTTTATCTCCATTGGATTCCTGGATTTCTAGAAGTGAAAAATCCGTAAGTATTGAGAGCCTTGAGCTTGAGAATGCAATTAGGAAGATAGAAGAAAAATCACTTGATCGACATAAAGATAAATGGAACAAAAAGTTAACTCTTGTTAAAGATAGAGCTAGTAGGCTCACCTGGCGCGGGACAAAATTGAAACAAAAGTTAATCAAAACTAAAGTAGCAATCCACGAACTGAAGGTCAAAACGAATCTAATTAAAGAATGGAATGACCTGGATCCCAGACACCCACTAGTGACAAAAAGGACAATGATTGAATCAAATTTACGTACTATTTGTGATCAGATTACCAAAAGCAACTCGATAAAAATTATTATAGAGAAACAATCTGGAGATTTTGTTGCTTATCAGCAAGGAAAAGTCTTTACCCACAATTTTCAGCCGCATATCAGAACTTCAACTCCGGAACAAGCTTTCCGATACGCGAAATCAAACATAGAAAGGGAGTACAAAAAGAAAATCAGCGGACTTCGCGAGGAAGCAGCTACGCATCTACCATGGCTTGGAAGTTTAGAACCTCAGTTCTCTCAAACCATGGGAATTTTATCAAATCTTGATCAATATATTTTAATAGCAAAAAAGGGAAGGTTTTTGTCAAACCCTCTCACCTGGTTCCGGAAATTACAATATTCTCTCTGGAAAGACACTAGCTTTTGAGAAACAGCTGGCAAAGGGGAGTAAATTGTTTGCCTTGAAATATGTCAAGTTTACACCCTCTAAAAGCTTCTCAATGACTTTGGTCTTCAGCTAGATATTCGTGTTTGCAATACATTGGGACATTTAACACCAATGCAAATTATAGATTAGGATTAAAGCTATCCCAATAAGCCTTGGAAAATTATGTTATATAATTGAGGTTGAAATACATCTCCTAAACGTAGGTGATTTTCGAATGGAAGAAATTAAAAGACTATTGATTTTAGGAGCAGGGTTTTCAAGAGCAGTGAGCACAGAAATGAATTCGAAAATGCCACTCATGAAGGATCTTATAACACCTTTAGAAAATTTACTGAATGAAAATGGCGCTTTGCAACATCCCTCGAAAAGATTCCTGGAGAAGCCGGTAGAGAATCCCGAATTCTTTTTGAGTTACTTAGGTTGGGAACAGCCATGGGAAACCCCAGCCGAGGTATGGGAAGATAAAGCCCTGTTTGAAAAAGCTCAAAATAAGCTTGCAAACTTCATTAAGAATAGAGAGAAGAATACCTTTGAGAAAGAAGTGCCAAAGTGGGCAAATAAATTAGTGAAATATCTCCATGATTCCAAGACCTCAGTTATTACCTTCAATTATGACACAATCCTCGAACGCATTATTGCCCTCTTTTCACATAAACCGCATGGATGGCCTCTCACGAGAGATTTATATCCTATCCCACTATCAACTTTCACAGGTCATGTAATAGGAGCACACCCCGCTGGTCTAACCACTGGTGAAGGACAAAAGCGCACTTTTAATCTTATAAAACTTCACGGCTCAATTAATTGGTATTATTCTGGAGGAGAAGGATTCCCGGGGGAAAGAGTCTATTATAGACCTGTTACTTCAAGATCACCATGTGACGATTTTATTAAGGAACCACATGCGCCTATTGAAGAATCGGCAATGGATTTACTAACTGAAGGTAAGGTGAGTTTAATAATACCTCCGGTCACAGAAAAAGCCCGATTCTATTCCAATCGGACCATACAATCACTTTGGATACAAGCTCGACAAACATTAAATGAAGCCGATGAAATCTTCTGTGTAGGATATTCCCTGCCTGAGGCTGATCTGACCACAATGCTTTTTCTTAACTCGATAACGCCTCCAAAACGGGTCTTCATCATAAATACGGATACTAGTTATCATTTAAAAGAACGTTATCAAAAGGTTTTTCCAAAAGGGGAAACCGATGTCAGAGACGATTTCATTGAGGAAGAGTATGCCATTAAAGAAATGGTAGAGTATTTGTCGGAAAACAATTGAGAAAAAGCACCTCCTCGTTCATACTGAGGTCTTGTTCGGCTTTTTTGCGGATTTCTTGAAAGGAACTGCTGATTGAAGAAGCAGAGATGTTAACTACCCTCCTTAAGTTCTACGTTTCTAGCGAATGTTATTCCGTTGGATTTAGAATAATTTAGTTTGACTACTTTTCCGACTAATTTGTCTTCGATCCTGGCTAATAGTTCCTTTTCGTCAAGAGAATGTGCTTGTTCAACTGACAAGCCGGCAATTTGGGAAGCCTCCTCCCCACTGAATTCAACCTTTGTGACCCCCGATCCATCCTTTACGGCCAGGCCTATTCGGATGTCTCTTTTTGGTTCAATTTCTGCATGGACCACACAGATATTCTTTTTAACTGTTCTGTTGCAGGTAGGACACTTTAAAATTGCCCCTGACCGAGGAGTAAGGGCCAATATTTCACCTTCCAAGGTGTCCGAGCGGTTGACTTTTATGTCTTGATCTAATGGTTTAATTTGGCTCTTCTTGTTTAGTTTAAGTTGAGGCTCACCTTTCCAACTGTCAACCACCGCATTGTTGATAACATACGTTTTACCTTCTTCAAGCTGGAGAAGATCGGACTTTTCCCAGGAGATGAACTTGATAGTTCCGGTCCCGTCACCAAGAAGGCCGATTTGGGAGATGGATGGAGAATCTGAATTCCAAAGTTCAACGACTTTAGCTTTTACAGCTATCCAACTATCCGGCTGCAAGTCCTTAATCTTTTCGATCTTCAATTCCTTTGCCAACCGCGATCACCACATATTTGCGCTTTAAACTTTTTTTCAAGCTAATTTCATCCGTTATGCTCTTTTTAGTCTAATGTTTCAAAAGGCAAAAACGCAAGAGAAGTGAGGGTTAAGGATTTGCCCATTCCTTGCAAAAAACACTCGATGGCAGAGGCTTAAAAGACGAACTAATGGATTTAAGCAATGGAAGACTAAAGCCTCTTCTTCGTCCAGCACTTTCTTCCTCAGAAGATAGTGCTGGGCAGCATAGTAGAGCTTCCGCTACAGGCCTGGATGTGAAGTTCCAATTATTATGGAACCTTAAAAGGTTCCGCTACACGCCTGATTGCAGTGTTTATACTGACTTACAGCGGACTACTCCCATTGGATGACTTAATAATGCCATTTTATCACCTAGCAGGCCGATTTGAGAGATGGAGGATAGGTTGGGAAAACTATCTTTATAGATCTGCAAGCTTCTCGTCTACCAAGGAGGCTAGAATGTGCCGGTGACAGGGTTTGTCTTCACCTTCGAAGCAAATCAACCTGATATCCTTTCCTCGTGCCACTTTTTCAGCGATTTGTTTAAGTCTCGATTGACTCTCAGGGTTGGTCATTTCCTTATGAAAAGTCTCTCGATATTTATCCCAATTGATCTCTCCATTTTTCCATTTGCGAAGTAATTCTTCACTTGGAGCAAGTTCATTATTCCCTCGATTCCGCATGACCAGTACATGTTCTTCCTGAGAGGGATAGGTACGAATCTTCGCAAGATATCCGGTATAGAGCATACTCCACCTCCTGGTAACTAAACTGTTTAGATAGTTCTTTATATTCCCACTAGTATTTTAATTTACAAAAAGTCCATCGATAGTGATTAATGTCATCTAGCAGGAGCTTCATTTATGAAAGCAATGTCTCCGCCTTCCACAACTCGCTCTTCTTGAAGCGAATAACGCTAATAATTACAAAGCTTTTAGGATAAGCCCTTAAATTCCCAACTACTAGATACTTTTTATAATTCTCATCCATAATCCTCAAGTTATCTATTACTTGAAAAGGATCAATCTCAGGATTCTTTTCCCAAAATTGGTAAATGCCCCATTCCATACATTGCTGGTCATGATAACCTCGACTCGATAAGCAATTTTGACAAGTATATTTAATCCTGACCTGATTGGGGTATGATTTTTTTGATTTTAATGGCTTTTCCTGAAATAGATAGTTGATAGGCGGTGTACGATCCTCCTCTTTAATCTCCTTAAGATAACAATCCCTAACTTTGGGAGAGACTACACCCAAACTTTGGTTATTATTGTACAACTCATTCGGACATCTTTTCGGCAATCGCTCCATCAACTGAATTCTTTCGCGTTTGTCCAGATATCGAATTTCCCTTATCTTCTTGTGCAATTTAACCCAATCCCTTCTTGATCCCTCAATTTTATAACTTTCAGCTCTTGGGTCATGACTAGGGTCCTTTTCCACAGGTACCTCTACTTGACTCCATCTCCGAATTTTTGTACTTATTTTTGTAGGATACAATCGAACAAACCCATCTAAGGTATCCGACCATCCAGCCAAGCAAACGGTGTGTCTACCATCTTTTTTGATTGGTTCAGGAGCAGATCTACCTAACACTATCAAATCGTCCACATTCCGACTCATTTCATATCCGTCACTTCCTAGCTAGTTGATATTCAAGATTCTTGCTTACTGTCCACACCCAAGTATTAGAGGCCAATAGCTATAAATCAGTGTAAGTCCTTGATCAACCCTGCCAGGGTTTACTCTAAATTTATCGTCTTTCCCTTTCCTATATCCATTTTTTGAATAAGGCAAATCTTCTTAGGGCCCTTTGTATCCAGTTCTTGTGGAGTATTCGCTTGCCAGAAACCGAATACCAAAAATTCCTCTAGATTATTCTCTACTATTTTCTGAATTTTTTTCCAAGCTGACAGAAGACGAATTTAACTCTGCTGCTTGACCTTGTTTCAATTTGAAAAGTTTGATGTCAGGCATCTATTATCGCCTTCCTGCAATTAAAATGTAACATAGATAAGATATTCAGGCAAATTTTGATCTTGATGTTTACTTTAAAGTTTTAGTGAAGTTATTAAATGCTGATTCTTTCATTTGTTTCATACTCGAAGCTGGTAGGGAGATTGGACATTCCAGTGACTATTTGTTCCGGGAGTTGTACTTGGCAATATAAAAATACAGAGAATGCCCACCAAAAATAACTCGATGATTGTCATGATCAACTTGACGAGATTGAACACAAGATTTGAGTTTAAAATTTAGAGAAAGATTTCACAATAAATATCAATCTCACAACTAATTCTTAAGTATTCAGCTATAGGATAATTCTGAGATCACCAGCCTTGTTTTAAAAACCATATTGAAATGTGTATATATTGTGTGTATAATAAATCCAGCTCGGAAAAAGGAGAGTAAGTCATGACTACTAAATCACGGAAGAGGATAAATATCACCCTACCCCCGGAGACCATAGAGCTTATTGATCGAGTAAGTAAAGACAGTCGGAGCGAGTTTATCAACAAGGCAGTGAAACTTTATGCTAACAGGTTGGAAAGGGCTAAAGTAAAACAGGGCTTAAAACAGGCTTATTTAGAACGAGCCGAGGAGGATTTAGCCATTGCTCAGCAGTGGGAACCTATTGAACAAGAACTCTGGGAAAAAATTTGAAAAAAAGACTGGTGGAGAAGATAGGTAACCTCTCTAAAGATACAATCGAGGACTTGAATACATCCCTTTCAATTACTTTAGGATTAGCAGAATTTTGAAAAGGTAGCCTGTTATAGCAAGTGGACTCCCAGTTAGCCTTAAAGCTTTCTTAAATCACTTTAACGGTAAGGCACATGATTATTATTTCTCTTCGGACTCTTCTTTTTCTTCCCTTTTCTCTTTTGCGGATTTAAACTTATCAATTGCCTTGGGGATGATCTCCAGAAGTTTATCCATCTTAGATTCCGTAGCTTTAATGCCCACCACAGATATGTCCCCATCCCGGGCTATGATCAGTGCTGCCGGTTCGATTTTCACCCCTCCGCCATTTGACTAAGTACTTCCCCACTTGATCCTAACCCATATAGGCTGATACATGGCCAGCCCTAAAATTAAGATCACACAACCTGCCACTATTGCCGGTATCATTTCAAATATTTGATTACTTGACTTTTTATAATTTTACCCGATTTGGAGGGAAAAGCCAGAGAATAATATTCGCCGCTATTCCTTCACGGCGCCCAGCTCTTCTGCCACCTCCGGCAATTCCAGTCTATGCAAGGTAATTTTTAAGGGAATGCCTTCTCCGTTCCAACCTCGGATCTGATAGTACCGGCTGAGCTCCTGCTGGAACTCTTCGGAGGTTATCCTTCGCCCTTTGCTCGGCCCATCTGGTAATTCTTCCTTCAACAACCGGGGAGGTAAGGTGTCCTCTTGGCGTCCAAACCCTTCCCTTACATTATAAGCTTTTGATAGCTGATAGGCTCTCTCTCCAGCGGTTAAAAACTCAGATAGTGACATGTCAAAACCAGTTACCGCATTCACCAATTCCAACTGCCCCTGATCATACATCAGGCCTCTAGAAAATTTACAAACCCCGGTCATATCGTAGGTCATCATCAAATCTTCCATGTTTTTGAGAGCATTTGCTTTACCGGTAAGCTGGGTGTGATCATAGCCTTGGTACTTCCAAAAGCTGTTTCCCATCTCCAGTGCGTACAGACAGGAAGTCAAATGATCGGCCCCTCGAGGGGCCACGGCGAAGGCCAAGGCCATGCCTTTGATCCCTCTGACCTCAAAACCAGCCGGGGATAGTCCCTTAACGTGTATGGCAAACTCATCCGAACCCTGGCCCACTTTTTTGGCCGCATCTTCCACTCCGTCCGCCAGTAGTTTCCCTAATTTGCCTTCCCGGTGTCCTATCTGGCGTAAGGTTTCCAGCATAGCCCGAGGATTGCCAAAGTTAAGATCAATATCTGTCTCCAACAAGCCCTTTTCTGCCGCTTCCATAGCCCAAGCTACGGCCAGGCCGGCGGAGATGGTATCCAGACCCAACCGATCACAAATTTCATTACCCTTGGCCACCGCTTCTATATCGTCTATTTCGCAAGCCCCTCCAAGTGAATATTGAGTCTCGTATTCCGGGCCGTCAACGGCGATATCGCCGTAAGGGGTGCCGGTGGCTTTAAAGTATTGACTGCAGGGCTTGGTGCAATAAGGACAAGGTCTTCTGCCCTGGCGGTATATTTTGGTCCATTTTCGGGGATCGATATCGATCCTGTCTTTGTCCGGATCCTCCAGCTTCTGGTAGGCCTTCTTAAAATAACCACTTTGCCAGTTGCGGGTGGGGAACATGCCCAGTTCAGTGTTTTTAGTGTGCAGAGCTTCTCCGGTCCCGTATTCCATGTCTACAGTGGCCGATCCGGTACCGCTGACCGAGGATTCCCCTCTTCCCGTAGTCTCCTTCCTCCATTTGGATTTAAGCTGGTCTAACTTGCCTTGGTCATAAATAGGAAGGTCTTTATCACCATTTACGGCCATTGCTTTAAGATTTTTGGTACCCATCACCGCTCCTCCACCACCTCTTCCCGCCTGTCGATCCTCACATTCAATACAGGCAATCTTGGATAGATTCTCACCGGCTGGACCGATGATGGCGGTAGAAAAACCGGGGTAAGTTCCCTTTATCTCCTCCCCGGCCTCAAAGGTATCCAACCCCCACAATTTTTTTGATTCTTCAATTCGAACCTGATCATTTTCTATAACTAAAATGGATGGAGACCCCGCACGGCCGGTGATTACCAAGTAATCATATCCGCTCCTTTTAAGTTTATCCCCCAATTTGGCTCCCACCAGCGATTTCCCGTAACCACCGGTAAGAGGCGATTTAAAGCCAAAGGTAGTCTTGGATGCGGTGGGGATGGCCGGACCTAGTAAAACTCCCGGGGCAACTATTAAGGCACTTTCCGGATCTAGGGGATCGCAATCTGGGCCTACCAAATCGTAGAGTATCCTGGTGGTAAATCCCGCTCCCCCCAAGTATTTTCGCAAAAAATCATCTGATAACTCTTTTTCTTCAATTGCCTGCGTGCTTAGATTAACTTCCAAACCCACCTTCCAATAACCGAATAGAGTAGACATTAGCCAACCTCCTTTAAAATCAATACCTCCATTTAATTGCTTATCATTCAAAACCCAAATGAACTAGGCATCATTTAATAAATCATTTATCAGGAATTTTGATATAAGCTCCTCACCTTCTCTAGTAGCTATTTTTGTATACTATGTATACTATTTAAGGTTCCATAAACACAGATCTGTAGTGGATGGCTTTAGCCTGTCTTCAATAAAATTTAAGTATCCCAAGTAAGGTGGAACCTTAAAAGGTTCCGCTACTTACCAACAATCGAGGTGGAACTTGACACAATCCACCCGGTCTCTTGCTAATATCAAAACTTCAGGATCATTTATAAGTAAAATTGATAATTGGTCAACTCTCGCCTGCAGGAGAGCGCTTTTGCGGGTAGCTTAAGATTGACGGTATTTTACTTTAGTAGGATAGGCAAACTTTAAAGCTTCTTCCCCTCGCCTTCCTCCTGTTCGTTTCCTTTAGACTCAGATTCTTCGGCGGGGGAGATGGAGGCATCTTCTTCCAAGCCACTTTTTATATCATTTTGGGTTCTTTTGAATTCCCCGATGGCTTTCCCTAACGATCTTGCCATGTCTGGCATTTTCTTTGCCCCAAAGAAAAACAGAATTATGGCAAATACGATAATAAGCTCCATAGGGCCTGGGAATCCTATCATAGTCGCTAAATGTGAGATGAACATTCCAATCCCCTCTTTGGATTAAGGATCTCAAAAATGTTTTTCTATGTCAAGTTTTCCCCAAGTGTACAATTATTTTAGTATTCTGTTCTAATGATTCTTAACTCCAGGAATAGGTCGCTCGCTCTCTACCAATTGGGTAATACTCTCGCTAGTTACAATACCCAGTATCTTCCCTTCCTCATCCACCACCGGCAAGGCAGAGATATTATGGCTTTGAATTTTGCGAATGATACTATTTATGTGCTCACCGGGAGAGACAGTTATTACATCCTCGGTCATTATTTGAGAAAGAGAGCTCGTCTCATTGGCTACAGCTTTGGCAATATCCCAGGCGGTGAGAATACCTGCCAGCTTGCCGTTAGCTTCGGAAATGGGGATATGGGTAAATTCGCTTTGAATGATTATTCTGGCCGCTTCCTTAACAGAAGTCCCTTTATCGATAATTGGCACGTCCGTCCGGAGCAAATCCTTGGCTGAAATCCGGGATAAAAAGTTTGTAATTATATACCTAAGCTGCTCCGGCTCCAGGAGAAAAGCATCATGCCCATACATAGACCCCATCTCCGAGTAAGTTACATCCACGTCATTTGCTTCTAAGGCTCTCACTATTTCTTTAGATTGATAGGGAGGATAGAGCCAATCGGAGGAAATAGCTACTATCAAAAATCTAGATTTCACCCCGGCAAATACTTCTTTAAGAGATCTTTCTTTATTGTTTGTCAGGTCAAAATAGTCAACCGCTTTAGTGATATAAAGGTATGAGTTGGCATCAAATCTCTCTACAAACGATCCACCCTTATAATGAAGATAGCTTTCCACCTCAAAGTCTATATCGAAATCAAAGCTGTATTTATTTTTGTCCTGAAGTTTCCTACCGAACTTCCTTTCCATCGATCCTTCGCTTAAAAAAGTTATATGACCAATCATCCTGGCCAACTGAAGCCCGTCTTTTGGAGGCTCCTGATCATAATAGTTTCCCCGGTTCCATTTAGGATCTGCCATTATGGCTCTTCTTCTCACCTCGTTAAACGCAATTTGCTGGGGTGAAGATTTACAAGTCGATGCAATGGGAATGCAAAATCTAACTTTCTCCGGATATGCTATCGCCCATTGGAGGGCCTGCATTCCCCCTAAGGAGCCTCCGACTACAGCTAACAATTGATCGATTTCTAAATAATCTACTAACTTCTTTTGAACTTTCACCATGTCTGAAACCGTAACTATCGGAAAATCTAATCCGTAAGGCTTACCTGTTTGGGGATTAATTGAACTGGGGCCAGTGGTACCTTTACATCCTCCTAGTATATTGGAACATATAAGGTAATACTTTTCAGTGTCCAGTGCCTTTCCCGGGCCTATCATGTTATCCCACCAACCAGGTTTTTCATCACCTTCATGCCACCCTGCAGCATGTGCGTCCCCGGAAAGAGCATGACAAATTAAGATGGCATTGGTCTTCTCTCCATTCAGTTTACCGTAGGTTTCATAGGCTATCTCTATCGGCCCGAATTTGACACCACTTGCTAGCTCTATTTTACCCTCGTGTATATACTTTTTTGTCTTCACTCGCCCTATGTCGTTTTCATCCATGACAAATCTCCCCGCTTACTATACTCGCAGATATTTAAATTTATTTTAATATAAAACCGGTCAAATCTATAATAATTCTCGGCGGCGCAATTTTCGATATTGCTTTTGAAAATCTCCCTCTAAGTGTCCGAAAAATTTTTATGCTCTTAAGGACATACTGTTATAATACAGTTTAGTACTATCCTTTACAAGACCGGAAGTTATTATATCCGTAAGGTAAGGTTGGGCAACTTAGCTTTTATCCCTCTGCTTACCTCCCCCCGTGGGGTGGATATAAGAAACTATATAAATAATACCTTTTTTGGTGAGGCAATTCGTGGGCTTGACAATTAACAGCTTCCTTGATATAGTTGTTAGAGCGTGCCCACCTGGGGAGGGGTTCCATGTTTAAGAAGAAAAAATCAATCAAAGGGAACTTAGCAGCAGTAAAGAAAGCGGTGAAATTATTCCGGGCCACATTCAGGAAGATCAAGCAAAGCTTATTTTGGGCTTTCTTTTATAGCACGGCGTCCATCTCCACCACCTCTCATCCAGATCACGGTTGGCATAATCACATGCCCGGTATGTGGGGTTGGGGCTGGCCGTTCATGATAATATTCTGGATACTGACGGTTCTAATAATAACGCTACTTATAGTTACAATAACCAAGGTTTTAAAGAAATGAAAGGGGTGATCAAAAAGTGGCCTGCGCTCACCAAAGCGGATTGGAAGTAAACGGAAAGAAAGGAAGTTTGGAGAAACTACCACACGAGAAGACAGAGGCACTAAATCGCATCCGTACAGTCACCGGTCACGTGAAAGGTATAGAAAAGATGATTGAGGAAGAACGGTACTGTATCGATATATTGAAACAGATTGCGGCTGTGCAGTCATCACTGTCCAAATTGGCCAATTTATTAACTAAAGACCATATGCGAATTTGCGTATCTGAGGCAGTAAAAGAAGGAAAAGGGGAAACGAAGATAGATGAGTTGGTAGAAGTGCTTAAATACTTGCGAAGGGGTTAGTGAAAGATAGGAAAACAGCGTAGTTTCGTTAAGCGGTAAGTTATAGGTGAAAGTAAGCGAGGAGGTGTAAAGCCATGAAACATGAGGTTACTAACCAACAAAGTGATCAAACTCCAGTAAACAAAGAACATGAAATGAATAAAAATAAATCTCACGGAAAGCACACGGATCATAAAGACCATCATGCCCACATGGTAGCGGATTTTCGCAAAAGACTCTGGGTATCCTTGGTACTGACCGTCCCCATCCTGGCTTTGGCCCCCTTAATCCAGGAATTTCTGGGGGTGAAGGAAGCCTGGAGTTTTCCCGGTGACAGCTACCTGCAGCTGGGCTTTGCCACTCTGGTTTTCTTTTACGGCGGATGGCCGTTTCTTAAGGGCCTGTTTGAAGAACTGGATAAAAGACAGCCGGGGATGATGACCCTGATCGCCTTGGCCATCACGGTTGCTTACGGTTACAGCGGGGCGGTAGTTTTAGGTATTTCCGGCAAGGTCTTCTTCTGGGAGTTGACCACTTTAGTAGATGTTATGCTTTTGGGACATTGGATAGAGATGCGGTCGGTAATGGGTGCATCCCGGGCACTGGAGAAGCTGGCCCAGCTTATGCCCTCAGAGGCTCACCTAGTCAAGGAAGACGGAACTACCGAAGATGTGCAATTAAGCGAGCTTAAACCCAAAGATCGGGTGTTGGTGAAGCCGGGAGAGAAGATTCCCACCGATGGGGTGATAACCGAGGGCAGGACTAGTGTAAACGAAGCTATGCTTACCGGGGAGAGTAAACCGGTAGAGAAGGAAGAAGAAGACCAAGTAATAGGAGGGGCAGTCAACGGGGAATCGGCGATTACCATTAAGGTACAGAACGTGGGAGAAGAGACCTACCTCTCTCAAGTAATCAATATGGTGGAGGAGGCCCAAAAGTCCCGTTCCCGCACCCAAGACTTTGCCGATCGGGCCGCCCTCTGGCTTACCATTACTTCTCTGTCCGTAGGCACGGCAACCTTAGCCGCCTGGCTGGCCATGGGCAAGCAATTCGTCTTCTCCTTAGAGCGGATGGTAACGGTTATGGTTATCACTTGCCCGCATGCTTTGGGCCTGGCTATTCCCCTGGTGATAGCAGTATCCACTGCCCTGTCCGCAAAAAACGGGCTTTTAGTCAGAGATCGCTCTGCTTTTGAACGAGCCAGGGAACTGGAGGCCATAGTATTTGATAAGACCGGGACCCTCACCGAAGGACGATTTGGGGTAACAAATATAATACCTATAGGTGAGAGAAGCGAGAAAGAGATACTCGCCTTGGCTGCCAGTATCGAAAGTAGATCCGAACACCCCATTGCAGAAGGTATAGTAAATGAGGCAAATGACCGAAAAATTGAATATCCCACCCCAAAAGATTTTGAAGCTATACCGGGTAAGGGTACTCAAGCCCAAGTAGAGGGTGAAAACATTAAGATAGTAAGTCCCGGCTATTTAAAGGAAAGTGAGCTAAGGATAGAAAACGATGAGATTGAAGAGGTAGCCAGTGAGGGAAAAACCATGGTCTATTTGTTAGTAAATGATCAGGTGGAGGGGGCTATAGGGCTGGCGGATATTATTCGCCCGGAGTCCAGAGCGGCCCTAAGAAAATTAAAAAAGATGGGGATAAAGGCGATGATGCTTACCGGGGACTCCGAAGATGTAGCCCGGTGGGTAGCTGGTGAACTGGATTTGGATGATTACTTTGCCCAAGTTTTGCCCGATCAGAAAGCGGCCAAGATAAAGGAAGTTAAAACCCGAGGCTTGACCACAGCTATGGTCAGGGACGGGGTAAGAGGATTGACCACAGCAATGGTTGGGGACGGGGTGAACGATGCTCCCGCACTGGTGGAGGCAGAGGTCGGAATAGCCATTGGAGCGGGTACTGACGTGGCTGTGGAAACTGCGGACATAGTGCTAGTTCGTTCCGATCCTAGAGACGTTACGGCAATCGTTCAGTTAGCCCGGGCTACCTATTCAAAGATGATTCAGAACCTGTGGTGGGCTGCCGGTTACAATATATTTGCCATACCTCTGGCCGCCGGGGCGGCCTATAGTGCCGGTATACTGCTTTCACCGGCGGTTGGTGCAGCTTTAATGTCACTTTCCACGGTTATCGTAGCAATTAACGCTAGGCTCTTAGGACGAGTTGGTAAACGGCTACCTGGTAGAGAAGAGCCCCGTCCCGCAGTAGCTTAAAGCGAAATGAGAATTTAGGTTAGGAAGGTATTAAACCAAATGGAAATGATCTATTTGGACTACCAAGCCACTACTCCCACAGAGCCTAAAGTGTTTGAGGCCATGAAGCCTTATTTAGAATCCCATTTTGCAACCCCAGCAGTGTTCACAAAATAGGTCAAAGAGCCCGAGCTGCCATTGAGGGCGGATGGGAAACAGTTGCCTCTTACCTTAACTGCTCTCCTGAAGAAATATTTTTTACCAGCGGGAGAGATGGAATCAATAATTTGGTGATTCTCTTGCCTCTATTTATGTCTTACATGGTCCAAACATTCTTGAAAGAGAGTTAGGACATGTTCATCATCGAGTGAGTAGTATACTGATCTTCCCACTTTTCTGTCCTTTACCAAATGCATCATTCTAAGGATCTTTAAATGATGGGAAGTGGCCGATTGGGAGGCTTCAAGTAAAGTGGCCAAATCATGCACACATAGTTCCTGTTCTGAAAGAAGATAGATTATCTTAACCCGGGTGGGATCGCTTAGCACCTTAAAAGTTTCCGAGATATCTTTGGTTACCGGAATAGAATCCAGCTTTCCCTTTAGTTCCTGGGCCCTTTCTTCGGATACAGAGTGAAATATGGGCTTCTGCTTTTTCTCTTTTACAGACATAGCTTAGTTTAGGATACCGGATCTCCGTTTAATTTGACAAGCTTATTTTATTAATATATAATCATTTGAACACACGTTTATATAAGTACCGAAATTAGAGAGCAAAGAAGAGACTGGAAGGAAATGGGTAAAGAAAAGCAAGAAAGACAAGAGGAGCTTAAGGTAGAGAAAATTCACTGCCCGGACTGTGCGGTGAAGATAGAGAAAAACGTGGGAAAAATTAACGGGGTTAGCCGGGCGGAGATCGACCCGGGGCGGGGAAAGCTTAAAGTCAGCTTTAACCCGAAAAAGATAAACCTAAAGTCCTTGAAAGAATCAGTTAAGCGCACCGGCTATAACGTGGTTCACCCCCGAGAAGAAAAATCCATTTGGACCGGCGGAGAAACCTGGCTGACTGTAGCTTCCGGTCTCCTGCTTACCGCCGGATTGGCGGTCAGTTTCTTTAAGTTAGATAGTTTAGCGGTAACTTTAGTCGGCCGGCAATTTTTTATTTCTTCACTTCTTTATCTGGGAGCAGTAAGTCTAGGAGGCTACTATATCGCCAGGCGGGGCCTGGGGGCCATACTCACCTTATCTTTAGATATCGATTTTTTGATGACGATAGCTATCATAGGAGCGGTAGGTATAGGGGAATATATAGAAGCGGCCAGCCTGGCTTTTCTGTACTCTTTAGCTGAGCTCTTGGAGGATTACTCGGTAGATCGGGCCCGAAATTCGCTCCGGGAGTTAATGAAACTATCTCCCAAACAAGCTCGGGTAAAAAGGAAGGGCGAGGAAATAACCCTGCCGGTAGAAGAGATATCTAAAGGAGAGGTTATAGCGATCAGGCCGGGGGAAAGGGTGGGTCTGGACGGGGTAGTTTATGCCGGTCAATCTTCAGTTGATCAATCACCTATTACCGGTGAGTCCATGCCGGTGGATAAAGCCGAAGGTGATAAGGTATACGCCGGCACCATCAATCAAGAAGGGTATTTGGAAGTGGAGGTCACCAAAGAAGCCCCGGAGACTACTCTAGCCACCATAATCCACTTAGTTGAAGAGGCAGAAGCCCAAAAAGCTCCGGTGGAGAAGTTCGTGGATAGGTTTTCCCGCTACTATACCCCTTCTGTGGTCACTGTCGCTTTAGGGGTGGCGGTAATACCTCCACTTTTACTTGGCCAAGCATTTAACGGGTGGTTCATTAAAGCCATTACTTTGCTGGTAATTGCCTGCCCCTGTGCGTTGGTCATTTCCACCCCGGTTTCTATAGTTTCAGCCATAACTTCTGCAGCCAAAAATGGGGTGCTGATTAAAGGCGGCCTATACTTAGAAGAGATGGGCAAGGTGAAAGCCATCTGTTTCGATAAGACCGGAACCTTGACCGTCGGTAAGCCTCAGGTAACCGATATCTTGGGATTTAACAGTTACCAAGAGGTGGAGGTTGTGAGAATAGCCGCCTCTATTGAAGGACAAAGCCAGCACCCCTTGGCTCAAGCAGTGGTAAGGAAAGGAAAAGATTTAGGAATCGAGCCGGTAGAAATAGATAATTTTAAGTCCATCACCGGCCAAGGAGTCAAGGCCGATATTGAGGGAAAGACCTACTATATAGGGAAGCCAGGGTTATTTGAGCAAAACGGGGTAAAGAAAGCGAGCCAATCTGAATGGCCAAAGTTAGCTGACCTAAAAGATGCGGGGAAGACTGTGATACTGGTGGGTACGGATGAAGAGGTAGTAGGAGCCCTGGGGTTGGCTGATAAGCTAAGAGAAGGGGCAAAAGTAGCTTTAAGAGAGCTTAAGAAAATAGATGAAAAATTAGAATTGGTGATGATTACCGGAGATAATAAAAATACTGCCCAAGCTATAGCCGATGAGTTGGGGATAGATCACTTCCACTCCCAGCTTTTGCCCCAGGATAAAGTGGATGAGGTCAAGAGATTATCCCAAAAATACGGCAAAGTAGCCATGGTCGGGGACGGGGTAAACGACGCCCCTGCCTTGGCCGCCGCCGACATAGGAATAGCAATGGGGGCCATGGGAACGGATACGGCCATTGAAACTGCCGATATAGCTTTAATGGCCGATGAACTTACCAAACTTCCCTATCTGATGGAGCTTGCCAGTAAGGGAGAGATGGTTATTCGGGAGAATATATTCTCTTCCATCTTGATTAAATTTCTTCTGGGAATCGGGGTCTTCCCGGGGTGGGTTAGTTTGGTTCTAGCCGTGTTGGTTGGCGATATGGGGGCAACTTTCCTGGTTACCAGCAATGCCCTTCGTTTAACAAAGATCAAGAGGGAATTTTAATGTGGGAAATTTTATTGGGTGGTATAAGTTTAAGCTTACTCCATGCAATCATCCCTAATCATTGGTTACCCATAGTGGCGGTGGGAGAAGAGCAAGAATGGGAAAGAGGTAAGCTTTTAATAAACACCTTTCTTATCGGGACTGCACACGTAGCAAGTACTATACTAATTGGAATCCTGGTGGGGTACGCCGGTTTAAGATCAGAAGATTATAATCAGCTAATTTTTAAGGTAACTCGACCTATAGTCTTTCTTTTATTTGGAATCATTTATGTAGGTTCTCATTTTTATGAACACAAGATAAAGAGCGATAATGTAAATCCCGATCACCAACACGGGCCTCATCAATCAGATTCTCATAGTCACTTTTCCTTTCTCACAGATAAGAAACAAAGGTTTACCGCAATTTCCTTAATGATAGCCATGTTCTTTTCTCCCTGTCTGGAACTGGAACTTTATTACTTTAGAGCTGCCGCTAGGGGATGGCTGGGTATCCTTATTCTCTCCTGTCTTTACATGATCATCACCGTCGGTGGGATGGTAGTGCTTGTATGGCTTGCCAGTCTGGGGGTAAAAAGAGTGGCCTGGAAATTTTTGGAAAGTAGAGAAAAACTGTTAATCGGGGGCCTATTTATAGCTCTGGCTATTCTAATGCCTATCTGGGGATAATTCCCTTACCTCTGAAGTTTTGATATAAGGGCTAAAGCCCTAGAAGGTTACCTCCTCAGAGTCTATTCTGTACAGTTCTTTAGGTGGCTTTCCCAACAGGATCATTAACTCCTCCACATCGATTATCGCATACCACTTCCCGGCAAATACCACTAACTTGTGAATACTGGCTCCTCCCATCTGCTGGTATCTAAGCTAGCCTATTCCCTTGTCTGTTAAACTGCATCCTCTATTCGTCCTAAACCCGTTACCTAGATTAAGTACAACCAAGGTAGATGAAAAGGGCCCACATATTCATCCTTTTTTCCTTTCCCTCTCTTGAGTGTACCTTCCTTTACTTGGCGGAAGGTTTTTCCAACCAGCTTCAAGATCTCTATCTCAACAAGAGAGAAGATCAGGTAATTTGTTCATACTTTCTATCCCTAAAAGAACCTTCATATAGTAGCTTAAAAGTAGTTTAACTGTAGGTATCATCACCCGCTTATATCCTTCCCTCCCGTTTCTTTGCTAAATCTAGAAACCCTACCTCTCGACCACTCAACTTACTGCCAATTCTTCCTAACAAACGGGCGTTTATGGCTACAATAACTGTAGAAAGTGACATTAAAGCCGCACCCACCGCCGGTGAAAGCAGTATACCGGCACTATAGGCCGCCCCGGCGGCCAGAGGTATAGCAAATATATTATAACCGGCAGCCCACCACAGGTCCTGGACCATTTTTGAGTAGGTAGCCCGGGCTAACTGAACTATGGGGGTGGGAAATACCAAAGAGATAATTAACCTTCCTTTTGAAACTATAATTTGCTATCCCTTTGTTGAGTCTTTCTAATTGGATTTAAAGGTGGGCGGTATGGAAACCAAATAGCCTACTCAATATGCCCTTCTTACCACCTCGACCTTTTTGTCCTTTTGACCCTTCTTGTAACTTTTTGACGTAAATATTACCGGCCACTTTATTTTCCATAGCGATCTGAGTTTCCTCTACCTGAACCAACAGAGAAGGGAATTTTTGCAACACCTTTACCCTGACTCCGGGCATAAGCCCCAGTGAGGCAAGTTTTTGAAGGCGAGACCTGTCCTTCATAGTAAGGTAGGTTACAGTGGCCCCTTCTCCTACCTTAAGCTGGGCCAGGGTGGTAATGGCGGATTCTACCTCCCGTTGTGATTTTAGACAACATTGGCCTTGAGGGATAGGTTTTCCATGGGGGCATTCTCTAGGGTGACCAAGTAGGGTACAGATTTTCTCCTCTACTTCTCCGGAAATAGCATGTTCAAACCGGCAAGCCGGCCCTTCTATTTCCTCTCCGCCCATCTCCAGCAAATCTACAAACAGTCTCTCTGCCAATCGATGCCTTCGAATAATGCTTTTTGCCCTCTCCCTTCCTTCTGGAGTTAAGGATATTTTACCGTTTTCGATCTTAATTAAACTCTGCTTCTTTAGCTTTTCAATCGATCCATCGGGGTGGATAGATTCCTTTTTAAGCTTTTCGATGAGCTGGGTCAAGGAGGTTTTGCCTTCTTCTTTGTTGGTCCATATGGCCTCCAGGATCTCCTCTAGCTTTTCATCTGCTTGCTTTGTCATCAGCTTCGGTCCTCCTCGGTTTCGAAAAAATCTGGGAAATATTGGATGGGGGATAAAATTCCTCCCCGCAGTAAGGACACTTAACTCTGCCGCAGCCGGAGGCTAGGGGACAGCCAGAGCAAGCTTTAAGTCCCAGTTCTTTGTCAAATTGGCTTTCGCAAAAAGGGCAATTTAGTTTCATTGATCTATCCCTCCTCTATAAACTTAGGGGTAAATATCTTAATACTAGATTCAGTAAGGCCCCAACGGCTATGGCAAATGGGATTATAAAGCCTACTATTCCTAAAGCAATTTTAAAGCCTCTCTCCTTTATAATCATCAAATAATTGGCTATGCACGGTACAAATAGGGTGATCACTACCGCGCTGATCGTAATCTGAATTGGGTTAAGAAGGCCCTCCCTTGCCAGATCAAATAGCCCCGCTGTCCCGTAATCCCGGCGTATGAAACCCAAAATGAAAGCCACTGCCGCTTCCCCAGGTAGCTCCAAAACCCCTGAAACCACGGGCTTTAACCCGTTAATTAAGATATTTAGAAAACCGGTTTTATCCGCCAAAAAGACCAACAAAGTCCCCACCAGAAAGAAAGGAAGCACCTCTTTAAAAAACCACTGTACCCTAGTTAGAGTTTTTGCTAACACGTTAGATGGCCTAGGCAGCCTGATAGGAGGAATTTCTAAGATAAATTCGGAGGATCGTCCTTTAATTAACCTAGAAGCCAACCACCCCACTAAAAGCAGCTGCAGTCCTATGGTCAACCCCCAGATAGCGAAAGCCTTGCCCGATGCATATCCAAACAGCCCCATGATAACCCCCAGTTGAGCGGAACAAGGTATACCTAAGGCCAAAAGAAGGGTGGCTATTATCCTCTCCTTTTTGGTTTCTAGAGTCCGGGTAGTAAGGGTGGCCATAGTATCACATCCCAGCCCCAGGACCAGGGGCAAGATGGCCTTTCCATTTAGGCCGATCCGGCGAAAAATCCGATCCACCATCACAGAAAGTCGGGGTATATAACCGGAATCTTCCAAAATAGAGAAGGCCAAAAAGAAGGTAATCACAATGGGTAGCACGATGGCCACCGCCCAAGCCAGCCCCATGGTAATAAGACCGTAGGGTCCTACTAAGAGCTCAGTCAAGATGGGGATATTAAGATAGGTTTGAGTAAGACTCCTCACTGCCGGATTTATGTACTGTCCAAAGACGGTAGTTTCCAAAAAATCGACCAGAACTTGAGCTCCGATCACCCCCACGAAAAGATAAACCACATATAAAATCAGCAAAAATATGGGAATTCCGGACCAAGGACGCATAGTTAGCTGAGAAAGCCTCTCTGCCATGAGTCCTTTGGGGGTCCTTTCTTTAATCTCTACTCTACTGGCTATCGCTTCTACGTATTCCCGCCTATTTCTGGTGATTTCAAAAGCAAGCGGCCGGGAATATAGGCGCCTAGCGGTGGCGATTTGGCGTTTGATTCGTTGTACTTGATCAACAGTTAAGTCTTCTTTTAATTTGTTAAACAGTTCTTGATCACCGGCTAGAAGCATCAACCCGGTTGCCTTATTATCCACATCGGTATTTCTTAGTAACTTTCTTATTTCTTTACACCCTTCTTCCACTGGGTCTGGATATTTAATATAAGTTTGGGGAGTTTTTCCCTGAAAAATCCTGGCTTTTAGGGAGTTAAATCCACCACCGGTGATAGCTACCGTTTTCACCACCGGGATGTTCAGAATCTGTTCCAGCTTATTCTGATCGATATGGATCCCCTTTTGTATGGCCTCATCGGACATATTAAGGGCCAAAACCACGGTAAAGTTGGCTTCTGCAAGTTGAGTGGTGAGCATCAAAGCTCTTCGGATGTTTTTGGCATCCGCTACCTGGATAACTGTAGAAGGCTTTTCGGTAAATAAGAGATCCCGGGTGACCCTTTCATCTTCAGAAACTGGAATTAGACTATTTATCCCCGGAGTATCGATTATCTCTACTTTCTCACCGTCTATCACGGCTTTTCCCCTAACCACTTCCACCGTGGTGCCCGGAAAATTGGAAACATCTACGTATTTATCAGTTAAGCGGGCGAAGAAAACGCTTTTGCCTACGTTGGTGTTTCCTACTAAAGCTATGGTGGTTTTTTCTTTCTTCTGTCTAGTCATTTGTAATCATCCAACTAAATTTCTCCTTAAATTCCTTTATCAAAGCCTGAGGAGAGAAAGGGGGCTCCTGGTCCAGAAGCCCCCTGACACCCCGCAAGTGGGTGGTAAATCATCCCTCTACATATTTTTCCGGGGCCTGGTCAAATTTCTTCTTACACCCCGGAGCACAGAAATAGTAAGTTTTCCCTTTATAATTAGAGGTTGCTGCTGGCTTTTCTTTGTCTACTTTCATTTCGCAAACTGGATCTTTAACTTTCTCACCCATTTCACTCACCTCCCGATATTAGTCAGTTAGTCCAAAGTCCACGGTCCATTCTCATCTTTCACTAACCCCTTCGCAAGTATTTAAGCACTTCCACTAACTCATCTATCTTCGCTTCCCCTTTTCCTTCTTTTATTGCCTCAGATACGCAAACCCGCATATGATCTTTAGTTAGCAGATTGGCCAGTTTGGACAGGGAAGATTGGACAGCAGCAATCTGTTTTAGTATATCGATGCAGTACCGCTCATCTTCTATCATCTTCTCTATTCCTTTCACGTGACCGATGACTGTTCTTATCCGATTTAATGCTTCCTTCTTCTCATGGGGAAGGCTTTTTAAACTTCCCTTCTTTCCGTTTACGCTAATTTTACTTCTTTCAGCACAGGCCATCTTTTATTCACCATCCTTATTTCTTAAGGATATTTACTATAGAGACTGCTAATAACACGATTAGAAGTATTATCACCACCCAAAATATTATCATCATAGGCCAGCCCCAACCCCACATACCGGGCATATGATTATGCCAATCATTTCCATCTGGATGAGCAATGCCCGAAACTGAGTAAACTAGAGTGCTTATTGCGGAAAACAGTAGGAAGTAGATTTTTTCCTTGTTCATTTTATCTTCGCCTCCCAAAAATTGTCCACTTTAAACTGATTCATAATCCGGGCTGATATTTGCTTTCTTCAACCTATTGGAGTTGGTAACCACGTTTACCGAAGAGAAGGCCATGGCCATCTCCGCAATGACCGGATGCAAAAGGCCCATTACCGCGATGGGTATAGCTACCGTGTTATAGAAGAAGGCCCAAAATAAGTTACCCTTGATCTTTCTAAATGTAGCCTGGGATAATTTCACTGCCTTTACTACCGCCGTTAAGTCCCCTTTAACCAATGTTATGTCCGCCGCTTCGATGGCGATATCTGTGCCGGTACCGATGGCTATTCCTATATTGGCTTGCTTTAAGGCCGGGGCATCGTTTATTCCGTCCCCTACCATGGCCACTAACTCTCCTCGCTTTTGCAATTTCTTAATTTCATCCACTTTTTGATCCGGCAGTACCTCAGCCAGGACCCGATCTATTCCTACTTCTTCGGCTATGGCCTTACCTGTCCTCTGGTTGTCTCCGGTGAGCATTACCGGTTCCAGGCCTAGTTTCTTAAGCTTTAGAATTGCCTGCACCGAATCTTCTTTTAGTTGATCGGCCACCCCTATTACCCCCACTACCTGCTTTTCAGTGGCCACCAGCATGGCTGTCTTGGCTTGAGTTTCAAGTTCGGTTAGGTTCCAATGGTAATCCTGATAGTTTATACCATTTCCTTCCATTAACTTCTTGTTTCCTACCAGTATTTTTTTGCCATCAAGGGATGCTTTTATTCCCTTGCCGGTTACCGCTTCAAAATCTCCTACCTCTTGTAACTCTAACCCTCTTTTTTCTGCCTCTCTTACTATGGCTTCCCCCAAGGGATGTTCGGAAGCCTTTTCGGCGGAAGCGGCCAGTTTTAGGACTTCTTTTTCTGTGACCCCGTTTCTGGTAACTACATCGGTCACCCCCGGCTGGCCCTTGGTAATAGTCCCCGTCTTATCTAATACGATGGTATCTACATTTCGCATGGTCTGGATGGCCTCACCTTTTCTTATTAACACCCCGTTTTCTGCCCCCATGCCGGAGCCTACCATCAATGCAGTAGGAGTAGCTAGACCCAGGGCGCAAGGGCAGGCAATTACCAATACGGCTATTCCTGCAAATAGAGCCAGAGAAATGGTTCCCAGGCCGGGATCGACCCAGGGTATAAACTGGGAAGCCCAGATCGCTACGGCCTGAAAAGTTCCGGGAAAAGCAAGCCATAGGATTAAAGTTACCAAGGCTATTGCCAAAACGGACGGGACGAAGAAAGAAGTCACCCGATCCGCAAAGGCCTGGATAGGTACCTTGGTGCCTTGGGCTTCTTCTACCAATCTGACCACTTGAGAGAGGAAAGTATCTTCACCCACTCCGGTGGCTTTTATTTTAAGTACCCCCTGCTTATTGATAGTGGCTCCAATTACTTCATCGTCTGTGGTTTTCTTAACCGGCATGGATTCACCGGTGGCAATGGATTCATCTACTGATGAATGGCCTTTTACTACTATTCCGTCGGTGGGGATTTTCTCACCCGGTCTTACTCTCATTAAATCCCCAACTTCTACTTCATCCATGGGTACCTCTACTTCCTGATCATCTTTTATCACCCGAGCAGTTTTAGCTTCCAGGCTAAGAAGCTTCTGGATGGCCTGGGAGGCCCGCCCCTTTGCCTTGGTCTCGATATACCGGCCGGTTTAGATGAAAGGCCATAATCATGGCTGCCACTCCAGAATAATTTAAAAGCATAGGGGCAATTTTAAATTCAGCTAGGACGGTAACATAACCGGTTAGGTAAGCGGCCACAGTCCCCATCATGATCAAAGTATCCATGTTGGGAGCCAGGTGACCAGCAGATTTAAAGCCGCTTTTTAGAGTTGCTAGGCCGGTCCAGAACAGGGCCGGGGTGGCCAGTCCAATCATCCCCAGATCATAAATAAGTGGAGATGGCCACTTAATTCCGGTGACCATTTCCGGTATCATCCACCCGATGATGGGACCCACAAACAGCCAGGTCCACCACATTTTCCGCTTGGCCTTGGCCACTTTACGCATATCTTCTGTTAACCTATCCCTTTTGGCTTCGGCTTCACCCTCTTTAAGTCTACCGGAAACTTTATAACCCGCATTGACCACCGCCTTCTTAAAATCTTTAAAGCCCGCAAAAGATGGATCATACACCACGGTGGCTTTTTCGGTGGCCAGGTTTACGTTAGCCTCACCAACCCCGGCTACATTTTTTAGCGCTTCTTCTACGGCCTGTGCACAAGAGGCACAGGTCATCCCTTCTATGTTCAGCGATTCTTTTTGTACAGGCTTTTCCTTCACTTTATAACCTGCACTGGCCACTGCCTTCTTAAAATCTTGGTCGGTCAACTTGTCCGATTCATATTCTACGGTGGCTTTTTCGGTGGCCAGATTAACATTAGCCTGGATAACGGAATCTAGATCTTTTAGACTTTTCTCCACCGCTTGAGCGCAGGAAGCACAAGTCATCCCCTCAATTGGTAGCTCTTTTATGGTTCTTCTTTCTTCCTTTTCTTTTTTCTTAGACATTATATCTCCCTCCCCAGGTGGGGTGTCATGACTTAATAAATATAACAAAAAATATATTGCCTGTCAAGGTGCTAAGCGGTTCAGCTGCAATTCAGAAATAAGAATTACCCATGGGTGTGGAATGAAATCCATAGATTCAGTTCTTACAGATGTAAGCTTGATAAGTAAGCGATGTCTTTTACCGAGGGGAGCAAGGGGGGCTAGCATAATTGAAAAACAAGGTTATCAGGTGGTGAGAGGGATAATGGGTAAGAAAAGGAAGATTTCCCCGATGGTAGGCAGAGGAGGGGAAAACCGCTAAATCTAATGTTGGGGTTGGTGTTGGCTCCAAGATGTATGGAAACCATACGTACTACCGGATTGCATAGCCAGGCTCTGTTTAATCCTAAGACGGGAGATCTTGAAAACGGTTTGTGTTTGCGGGCAGTAATGCTTACCGGGTGAACGAAATTATATCAATAGAGGAGTTGATTAAGACTTTAGAAGTTGAGTATGAAGAGGCAGAAGTTAGCTGCCTGTAGTAGTGCATGCCTGACATTACTCTAGTCAAGAATTTCAGAGCCGCTGTAGATGTTAAATCTCTTTCCCCGTAGAAAACCTACCACTCCTAAATTATATTCTCTGGCTAATTTCACTGCTTGGGCAAGCGGGGCACTTCGGGAGACCAGGAGTGGGATTTTAGCTCTCAAGGATTTGAGTACAATATCGGAGCTTATCCTGCCGGTGGTGTAAAGCATCTTGTCATGTAAGGCAGTGCCTTCTAATAAGGCTTCTCCAATTACCTTGTCTACCGCGTTGTGTCTGCCTATATCTTTGGCTTGAAGTAATAGATTCGCTCCTTTATCGAATAAGAAGGCATAATGGTAAGCGCCGGTGAGTTTGAAGCCGGGGGTATTTTTTCTGACCTTTCCGGGAATATCAATCAATTTTTGGGCAGAAATTTGGAGAGAGGATTTGATTTTTTCTAAATTTATATACTCAGCAGATTCGGCGCCACTTGCACATCCGGTCCATAATATTTGGGTTTCCTTATCTTTAAAACCTTGGGGTGGATTGGTAAGTTTCACTGCCGACCGGATTCTGTTTTTGTATTCATGCACTGCAATTTCTAGGATTTCATCGCTTGATTTAACAAATCCTTTTGAAAATAGATGGCCGTAGATAAAGAATTTAATCATTTCCGGAGTAAGGACCATATTTAAAGTTAAATCCGTATTTATGCTAACTTGCAAAAGACATTCCGCGACCAGATAATCGGTTACCTTTTTATATTCGCCGTTTTGATAGCGGTCTATTTTTAGTTCTTCTACCATGGATACCTAATTTTCCGTAATAAACATGGAACCCTGAAGGCTCTTCTTCGCTTCTACGTCCTCTTCTACGCTTCTGCGAAGCTTGCGAAGCAGAGAGCTTCGAAGAAGCATAGTAGAGGTTCGGTTACCCCAGAAACCGTGGAATCCTAAAGGATTCCGCTACATCAAAAAAGACAGAACTAATAATCATGTTTTTATCCACCGGGTTAAGGACTTTGCTTGCCATGGGACGAAGTCCTCATTAACATGCTAATCTCGGTAGCTCAGCGAAGGGAGAGAAATTTTTCTGACGCTGGCGAATCTGTTTGACAAGCGTAAGCGGAAAGTTTGCAGCGAGGAAGAAAATTTTCTCTCCCTAGAAGTAGCGTATCTAAAATGATTTTTCAAAGACTCATAAGCACTTCTCTCATCTTTCAGTAGCTTCTAAAATGTTTTCTCTGCTCACACCCAGGTGGGTGACCAACTGGATGTGAGTTGGATCTATATTATGGACTAAAGCGTTCTTCTCTTTCATGGCCTGAGCGAACTTTTCTGCGCTATAGTTTTTAACGAAAAGATAATAATATTTGTGATCACCGGTTCAAATTCAAGGGACTCACGGTCCTTTAATCCTCCTACCAACAGTTTTGTATTCTGGTAATCTTCTTTTAATCTACCTACATTCAACTACCAAGTGCAATAATTAACTGATTTTCAGTTTCATTTTATACCGCATGTGGGGTAAGATAATCAAGTGACTTTCTTGGTCTATTGTTAAGTCGGTGGATCGTCCCTGCAATCCTTTTTGGAAAAGGTGTTTTTGGAAATTACTACTTTCATTAAAATTACAACCTAAGCGATTTGTAAGATGAATTACCTTTATTGATTTTCGGTTATAGGTTTCAGTACAACAGCTTTTGTACTATTTTACAAATCATGAATGGAAATAATTCCAAGACAGTTTTTGTTGCCATATCCGGAGGAGTCGACTCTTCAGTTGCCGCTGCCTTGCTCAAAGAACAGGGTTTTGAGGTGGTGGGAGTCTACATGAAATGTTGGTCCGATGATCAAACTGCAGTTATTGAAGGAACAAGACCTTGGAAAAAGGACGCCGAAGATGCTCGCCAGGTCAGTAAACAGTTGGATATCCCTTTTAAGATATTTGACTTTGAGAGGGAGTATCGAGAAAAGGTCATGGATTATTTTTTCTCCGAATACAAACAGGGGCGGACCCCCAATCCTGATGTCGAATGCAACAGAGAGATCAAATTCGGCCTCTTTTTGGAGGAAAGTCTATCCCAGGGAGCAGATTTCATTGCCACAGGCCACTATGTCAAATCAGAGGTTAATCTACCTCAGAAAAAGGAGTTCTTGTCCTCCCTCGAAGCTGTGGTAAATGGTGTCCCTCTAAAAAAAGATGATATGATTTTAACGAGAGGGGATGACGACAAAAAGGATCAATCGTATTTCTTATGGCCTTTGGGCCAGGAAGAGTTGCAATATTCATTGTTTCCAATAGGGTTCTACAATAAATTCCAGGTAAGGCAGATGGCCCGAAAGCGAAAGCTGGCAACCCACGGAAAACCCGATTCTCATGGGATTTGCTTCGTGGGAGAAGTTGACGTCCAGGATTTTCTCAGAAAAAATATTGGGACCAATGAAGGTCCTATCGTGGACCATACGGGTAAGAAAATGGGCACCCACGAAGGTTTATGGATGTATACCCTGGGTCAAAGACAAGGTTTGGGGTTACAGACCAACAAACCCTACTATGTAGCCGAACGAAACGTAAGCTCCAACGAATTAGTAGTGGTTCCACAAGAATTAGAAGAAAAATATCTCTATGACCACCAACTCACCGTCGCCGAGATAAATTGGGGGAGAGAAACTCCAAGCTTTCCCCTTTCATGTCAGGCACAAATCCGCTATCTCCAACCGCCCCAACTGTGTCGGGTCATCCAAGAGAGTACGAACAGTTTACGGGTTATTTTCGATGAGCCCCAACGTGCCATAACTCCGGGCCAGAGTATCGTCTTTTACGACGGAAAGGAAGTTTTAGGTGGCGGGGTCATAATGTCGGGGATTAATGCCACGATCTTTTAATTCAGAAGCCAAGTAATAATCAGATCTAGCAAACCGAAGCCATCCTAGCACGCCTTCCTGAACGGATTTTACATTCATAAAAACGTAGGGTTGGGCCTCTGTGCCCAACCGAAACATGCCGGAATGACACAGAGGCCATTGTCTACATCTGGCGTATTGAACTAAGGATTATGTGATTTTGAAACATTCTATACATTAACATCCCTCTTGTTTTGAGTCTAATATCGATTTACAAAACCATGGATTAGACAAATTTAATGGTTAGTTTTGCCTCCTCAAACTTTCATCGTTTTTTGATTTCCTTTAGGGCTTTAATCAATTTTTCAATTTCGCTGATGCTGTTGTAAACATAGAAACTGATTCTGGCCGAGGATCGAACATCCATAAATTCGTGAGCTGGCTGAGCACAATGATGCCCGGCCCGAATTGCTATATCATACTTAGAATCGAGCCAAGTGGCTACTTCATGTGAGGTGATCCCAGCTAGATTGAAAGATAAAACACCCACCCGGTCTTCATCCGGGCCGGGTCCATATATTTCTATTCCTTTAATATCTTTCATCTCAGCAAAAGCTTTGCGGACCAGCTCATCTTCATGTTTTTTAACGTTCTCCATTCCAAGTTCGTTTAAATATTGCACTGCTGCGCCAAACCCAATCACCTCTGCGATAGGAGGTGTCCCCGCTTCAAATTTTTGAGGAAGGTCACTCCAGATCGAATTCTCTTTACCCACCGACTTTACCATTTCGCCTCCCCCAAACAAAGGTGGAATTTTTTTCAGAAGTTTCTCCCTACCATACATAATTCCCAGGCCGGTGGGACCGAGCATTTTATGGGCTGAAAAAGCTAAAAAGTCAGGATCCATTTGTTGAACGTCAACTTTCTTGTGTGGAACTAGCTGTGACCCGTCAACTAGAACCAAAGAGTCATTTCGGTGAGCGAGAGCACAGATTTCGGGGAGTGGATTTATGGTCCCCAACACATTCGAGGCTCCGGAGACGGCAACCAATGCTACATCTTTTGTGAGTTTGCTTTCAAATTCTTCCATATCAAGAATCCCCTCATGGTCAAATGCTATGTAATCGAGCAGTAGATCTCTTTGATTGGCGAGAAATTGCCAAGGAAGAAAGTTACTGTGATGCTCCATTTCGGTGAGGAGAATTTTTGAGCCTGCATCCAATTCTTGGCCCAAGGTCAAAGCAATCACGTTTATTGATTCAGTCGCATTCTTTGTAAATATGATCTCTATACTATCTTTGGCATTAATGAAGCGAGCTATTTTTTGCCGTGCTTTTTCAAATTCTTGGGTGGTATTAATCGATAAATTGTGGGTTCCTCTGTGGACGCTTGCTCCTAGTTTCCTGTAATATGTGTTCATACCTTCAATTACCGAAGAAGGTGTAAGGGAGGTAGCGGCACTATCCAGGTAGGTTACTCCGCTGTTATTCTGATACCAGGGGAAATCCACTCTTACTTTCTCGACCTCAATCATTGAAGAACCTCATCACAATATTGTCTATCAAAAGCTTTCTCAATGTTATTCTGAATTTCCGAATACCTCATAGTTAGATCATTCCAACATTATACAAAAAGATTCTATTTAGGTTGCTCATGCCGGATTTATAATCAAAATTACCAGGTTTTAGCTAATCACTTTAATCTCTGCGTTGCTCACGGCTTCATCAACAAGGCCATCCAACCGGAGAACTTCCGCTAATTTAGTTACCCGATCAAGAGAAGGTTTAGTTTCTGGATGTTTCGGCCTCATGTAAACACAACAATCTTCTTGGGGGCGAATTGAAATGGGATAAGTGCCGATCTGTTTGGCCAGCTTCACAATTTCCTTTTTATCCCTCCCTACATTTGGTCTATAGATGGGTAGAGAGGGAGGTACGGCCTCGGAGGTGGCCCGTAGGTTCTCCAAGGTTTGGGAAGCGACCTGAGCTAGGCTATCCCCAGTGACAAGTCCCAAGGCTCCCTCATTTCTGGCAATTTCTGTGGCTATTTTCACCATGGCTCTTCTATAGAACAAAGTTCGATATTGCTTGGGCGCATCCATAATTATTTTTCTTTGCATTTTACCTATATTAATCAGATAAAGCTTCGCCCCATTCTGCCAGGCGGAAAGGAGTTTCACCAATTCCTCAGCGTTTTTTTGAGACTCTCTTGAAGTATGGGGAAAAGTGTGGAAATGACAAAAAATTATCTTGCCCCCTCGTTTCATTATTTGCCAGGATGCCACCGGAGAATCGATACCGGCGGAGAGAAGCGCTACGACCTTTCCCGCCGTAGTTACGGGAAGTCCTCCCGGCCCTCTTCTCTTTTTCAAATAGAGAAAGGTGCGACCCGCCACGATCTCCACGAATACGATTAAATCTGGCCCCTCCAAGTCGACTTCTTTGGGAGCCGCCTTTCTTTCAAACTGTTCTTGAAGATAAGCCCCTAGCCGTTCATTTGCTTTCATGGAGGTCAAGGGAAAGGTTTTTTGAGCCCGTTTGGTCTCCACTTTAAACGACCGAAAATCCTTATCTTTTACCATTTCCCAAGCTCTTCTTTTCACATCTCTCCACTTTTGAGAAGTTATCATTGCAAAAGAGAAGTTTTCAATTCCAAACACAACAGATAACTTCCGGTCATAGTAATTAGTTTGATATCTAGGTCCCTGACCGATTTTCACAACTATTCTACCAGGCAGTTTCCGAATCTCTCCCAAAACATCCTCACTAAGGGAACTTCTAATATTTGAAACCAATTTGTCTTCGAAAAACCCCCGATTATTGCCTTTAAGGGCGATTTCTCCGTAGTGAATCAGTATGTGAGAGGGTGCTTGTAAGGCGTCCATTCCGCTCATTGTATCGCCTAAGACTCATCCATCTTAATATTAAAGGACTTAGTGTTAATTAAGTTCACAGAGGTTCACCTAGCGATAGCGGTACTTAAGGAATCCTCTGACCGGTCAATTTCCCAGGTAACGGGTATATAAAGACCTGGCTTTTTCTTGGTCGTCGGTACCTTTTATTATAGCTCGCCCGTCCTGAAAGACGTTTAACTGGTAATTCTCCACGTCCAATCTGAGCATTCCCTCCACCATTTCAACTTCACCGACCTCTCCTAGTTTATCCTTAAGGGAAACCAAGTCCATCTTTTCCCTTCTGAGAGGGTTGACTTGCACAGCTTCACGGCCACAAAGAACGGTTACCGTCTGTCCTAATTCGGCCTCTAGATATTGATAATTCCCACCTGAGCAGCATATGCATTTCTCGTTGCGTTTGATTTCAGTGTTATCCATCCCATTCGTCCAGATGTCATAGGTGGTCAATTCCACAGGGAAGTTAACTTCTCCCAGCAATATTTTGTAAGCTCCGGTTACTTGTAATGCGGAGATAACTTGAGGAATGGTATTGACTACCCCCGCCGTCTCACAGGTAGGTAGAGTACCCGGGGGTGGCTGATCGGGATACAGACAACGAAGACAGGGACCTTGCTCTGGAAGAATTTCCATAGTCATGCCAGTAGTTCCGATCACCGCAGCATATATCCAGGGCAATTTATGTTTGATGCAAGCATCGTTTATTAAATAGCGGGTAAGTAAGTTATCCGTACAATCACAAACCAGATCCTTCCCTTGGATAAATTTTTCTACGTTGCCGGGGTTAATATCTGTGGCCTGCGCAGAAATATTCACCTCTGAATTTATCTTGCTTAGTTTACCCCTTAGGGCAAGTGCCTTGGGCTTACTTAAATCTTTCTCCTCCAATAGCCCAAGCCGATGAAGGTTGGTGATCTCCAGATAATCTCTGTCCACAATGGTTACCTCGCCCACCCCGCCCCGCACCAGCGCATTTGCGGTATGGGTTCCCAAGGCACCACATCCTACTATCAGAATGGATGAGTCTTGAATTATCCGCTGGCCCTTTTTGCCGATCTGGGGGAGTGTAATTTGCCTTTGGTACCGTTCCAATAAAACCACCTCTCATTATTTCATCGGCTATTAGCTAACCTCCGCCAATAGGTCTGAACAAAGCAAGTGAGTCCTCTTCTTCAAGTAAGGTGTCTTTTCCCTTCAAAGTAGCAATATTTCTACCATTTACAAAGATATTTAATCTATCTTTTATTTTACCATCTTCATCGTATATTTTTTTCTCCAGTTGGGGAATTTTATCCGTCATTTCGGCCAATGCCTCTTCAACCGATATCCCATCAGAAACAGATATAGAATTTGTTCCTGCTAACATCCTCAAATTGGAGAACAACTTGACTTCAGCCATCTCATCCTCCATCAGGTCCTTAAGCATGGTGGTCAAACATTATAAACCAACACCGACCGAATCAGAACTTTGGCTCTCCTCTTCCATTTGAATATAATCGGAATATTTCTCCTCTATCTCTTCCATCTCCGCCTTAATATCTTGATGGCGTTTCTGAAGGAACTGCGGTATATCTTTTTCATTCTTTTCAAGATAGTCATAAAGTGCCTCGGAGAGCCCTTCAGTTGCCAGCAAAGAGCAGTGTTTTTTAATTGGAGGTAACCCATCCAATTCATCCGCGACCTCTTTCTTAGTTATCTGTAGTGCTTCATCTATCGATAGCCCATGGGCTAGCTCAGTGACCATCGAGGAAGTTGCGATTGCAGCCGTACACCCGAATGTCTCCCATGATATCTCACTTATCCTTCCCTTTTCTCCTTCATCTTGATCTATTTTTACATAAATCCACATTACATCCCCACAAATTGGATTCCCCACTTTACCTACTCCGTCCGGGTTATCCATTCTGTACTGATTCTTGGGATTCTTAAAATGCTCCATCACTTTTTCAGAATACATCTATCTCACCTCATAAGTTTAATCCTTAAACGGCGAAACTTTCCTTAAATTACGGACAATTTCTGGCAAAACTTGTAAAAGGTAATTTACCTCTTTTTCAGTCGTCTCTCGGCCCAGGGTCAACCTTAAACTCCCGTGAGCAAGTTGAGGGCGTAAACCTATCGTTAGCAATACATGGCTTGGCGCCAGATTAGGAGAGGAGCAGGCAGATCCGGTACTTGCAGCTATACCGCGGTTGTCCAGATGCATAACTATTGATTCTCCCTCGATATAATCAAAACTAATGTTAACGTTATTGGGTAACCTTTTATTCCGATGACCGTTCAGTCTGGTATGAGGAATCTGCAAAACTTCTTCTATTATTTTGTCTCGTAATCTCTCTTGTCTGGAAAATTCCTCTTCACTTTCCTTCGCCATAAGCTCCGTGGCGGCTGCCATTCCAACTATACCGGCTGTATTTTCCGTTCCACTCCGAAGACCTCTTTCATGACCTCCTCCATGCAGCAAAGGTTCCAGCTTAATGCCTTTCCGGACATAAAGCAGACCAACCCCTTTGGGGCCATATATTTTGTGTCCGGAAGCGGAGAGCAAATCCACATTTTCCAGCTTTAAGGGAAATTTGCCGTAGACTTGAACCGCGTCGGTATGAAACAAAACGCCCTTATTGCGACATATTTTAGCCAGTTCTTCAATTGGTTGAATTGTGCCTATTTCGTTGTTTGCATACATCACCGATACCATTTTTGTATTTTTTTGAATTTCATCCCGCAAATCATCAGGATTAACTCTTCCATTGCTATCAACGGGTAAATAGGAAACCTCATGTCCTCTTTTTTCAAGCCACCGGAAAGCATGGAGAACAGCATGATGTTCTATTTCTGTGGTGATAAAATGGGCTTTTCCTTCATCAGCGAAAGCAACTCCTTTAATAGCCAGATTGTTGGACTCGGTTCCTCCAGAAGTAAAAACTATCTCCGAGGGCTGCACCTCCAAATATGTTGCTATAGTCTCTCTAGAATCCTCCACCGCTTCTTTCTTTGCTTCCCGGCCTAGTTTATAAAGACTGGAAGGGTTTCCGAACTTTTGGTTGAAAAACGGACGCATGCTCTTTTCTACTTCCTCGGCCACCGCCGTAGTGGCGGCATGATCAAAATAAGCATTAATTTCTTCCATTTCGATCACTTCCTATCATTACAATTTTCTCTTCCATAAGGTTGTTCCTTTCAATGACCAAACTCAAATTCCTGCCCCATCACTGTATTTATTGAATCCCTCTCTTTGGTTTTCTGACCGGCCTTTCGAGTAGAGGAAGCGAGGCTAGCATAAAAGTTAAGTTTTGATTGTCTCAAGGATCAAAAAAAAAGAATATATTCCAATCTAATCCTCCGGTCCGAACAGTTTGGTCGATAGAGACCGCTCTTTGCTGTCAGGAAGGATTACTACTATCATCTTTCCTTCATTCTGTTTTCTTTTCTTCCCGTTTCAATCGGCATCTTCGATGGGGTCCCCGTTATTACAAATACACTTTTAGCAACTATTTGCTCCATTGGTACCTGGGTTCTTTCCATTTCGACGACGAAAGTGGGTATTTGACAACCGTAATTTACAAACACTCTTTACGACCACTTTTTACGACCTTCGTATTACTGACAGTTCCTACTTTTACCCAATCGGATTTTTGCATCTTCCTTCTCTTAATGAGTGTCGTTGTGATGGTTAAATTATGGTTGCTCCCGGACAACTTCTTGTAGTCGAGCAAGCTCTGCCAAAGTTTTGGAACTTAGATACTCCATCGTCAACTCCGCGATTTCCACCCATATTTGGCGGGTAACACAACCGCTCTTTTGATCACAGGTATTTGGTTGATCCACACAGTCTACGAGCGCAATAGAGCCTTCCAAGGCTTGTAAAATTTCTAGAACCTTCACTTCTTCTGGATCACTGGTCAAAATGTATCCTCCAGCCGAACCCTGTACGCTTCGAAGAAAGCCTGCAGTCTTTAAGTGAGGAACTATTTGCTCTAGGTACTTTTGAGAAATTCCTTGACTTTCTTCAATTTCACGCAAGGAAAGAGGTCCCTTACCGTAGTTGACAGCAAGTTCAACCATCGCTCTAAGACCGTATCTACTCCTAGTTGGTATTTTCATTCAAAGTAATCCTATCAGAAAAGTAGGATTATTTCAACGCTCACTTCGAATTTTTAATGGGATTCTGTAGTTACGTGCGCTATATTTAGATAGAAATGATCCACCTCACTGTATTGATCAAGATAAAGATCTACCCACTTGAAGGATACACCAAGTAGGTTGTATCTTACTTTGGAGGTAGTGAGAGGCGAACGAATATGCTATAGAATCTTTATCAGGAAGGTAATCCCAGAGATGAGGGATACGATTTGTAAGCTTCTACCTTCACGCTGGTAATTTTTCCCACCAACCTATCGTCCAGCTCCGGCTCATCAAAGGTATTTTGAGAGATGATCTTTACATCACTAAATCCTGTTTTTCGAATGATATCCAGATACTTTTCTTTCTCTAGGGCTCCCCCGATACAATCAGACCAAGCTTCAAAGCTATTCTTTATATCCTCCGGTAGCTCCTCTTCGGTAACCAGATCGGAAATTAATATTCTTCCACCAGGCTTTAAAACCCTGTAGGCTTCTTGATATGTTTTCAATTTATCCGGGGATAGGTTTATAACACAGTTACTGATAATTACATCCACCGTATTATCATCAAGCGGTAGATCTTCAATTTCACCCTGCTTAAACTCTATCCTTTGGTGTCCATTGGCTCTTGCTATTTTGTTGGCTCTTCTTACCATTTCTCCTGACATATCTACACCTATTACCTGCCCTTCCGGTCCTACTTTATTGGCGGCTAGAAATGCATCGATTCCCGCCCCTGATCCAAGATCAAGGACGCTTTCTCCAGCCTTCAAATTTGCTATTGCCGTCGGGTTACCACATCCTAAACCTAAACAAGCGGATTCGGGGATATTGCCCAGTTCTTTTTCCGAATAACCCACTTTCTTGGCCTGCTCATAAGTTCCGCAAGGACCGCACCCAGAACAGCAATCGGTCCCTTCTCTAGCTATCTTCGAATATCTTTCTCTTACTTTCTCTTTGATCTCTTCATCCATTTTTGATCGCCTCCTTTACTGTTCACCTACTTCCTTCATCAGAGGGCTAAGTATGCCCTCTACCATCTTTGAAATCTCCTTAATCTTGATTAATGCTATGCAGTAGATCTCTTCGTCCTTTTTCATATTCACAACTGCTAATTTATCACCTGCCTTAATACCTGCTTTATCCCTTACTGATTTGGGTAGAACCATTTGACCTCTTTCATCAATGATAATCACCGATTCGACCTCACAACATTTCGGGTTCTTACCGGATTTTGTTTGACTATTTACACCTGTCTTCGCCAATTTCATACCCCCTCGCTGAATTATAGTAATCTTAATATAATGATATTTCTGATAATTCAGAATAACCTTACAAGATATGGAGGCCCTTGTCAAGGGAGAATTTCTATTATTACAAAACCCTCTTCCCACAGCTTGAAAAGGCAAGCCTTTTAAATACTATATGTTAATAATTACATACAGACATATGAAGGGAAACATGGATCTTAAGGAATCTCGAAGAATATTTAAAGCTCTGGCTGATGAAACCCGGCTTAGGCTTTTGAAGCTGCTGATTTATTCGGAACTTAAGAGAACAGGTTCCCTGGAAGGTCGGCGGGGGAGTGAAGATAGGTGTAATAAGAGTCATTTGGAGATGAACCTAATCTTGGGGGACTGCATAACCAGCTTCTCCCAGTAGTTTGAGGAGGCCTTCACGCTGCTCTTGGTACTCCGCTTCAAAAAGAGGTGAACAATCTTTTATAGAAGCCTGTTCACCAATCAACTTGGTGGCAAAAGCCATGCAGGTAGCTTCCTCGCACTTACCGCAATTTTTTCCCGGCAAGTGTTTGTATATTTCTAGAACAGTAAGCTTAGAACGGCTCTTATAACTGGGTTTGATTTGATCCCTATTTTGGTATGTTTTATTAATCAGGTCCTTAAGTCGGTTTAGTACCTTCTCTGCCTCCTTTCTATCTTTCAGGTTGGTGACTATAACTTTTCGGGCATGCAAAGTGATCCCTCGCCCACCTAGTTTAAAATTAAGCGTCTGGCCTTTAGGATTATATATAGTTCCCTTTAATTTTGCATTTAAGTACGGAAAGACCGGGCCGATATCATCGGCCAGCTCGGCGTTAGCGGTGACTGTTTCCACCTCACCAGGATGGCAAGGTGGAAAGAAAGT
>CAYUCE010000014.1:0-40439 GCA_964443275.1 uncultured Thermotogae bacterium
AAAGATGATTATTCACAGTGAGAATGAAAATCCGCTGAGTCTGGTTTTAAGGTGGAATGCACGCAAAAATCCATGTCTTGTCTCAGGCAAGTCTTTTTGAGCTTAAATCGGGGTCTATCATAAGGCCTTGAAGTTAGACACAACCTCCTCACTTCTCGGTTATACCCTTCATCCAACCCTCTGGGGTCTCAAGAAGGCTTTTGGAACAATTGAGGAGAGGGCCGGATTTGTTTCTGTCCTTTCCTTCTTAAAGATCCTCTGTGAATGTGACTCCGGGTATAAGCGGATTTCTTAGTTTCTTATTGCTTATAGTATGATAATATGATATCTTATTAGTAGGTGAGCTATATGACTGCGCCAAATAAAGTAAAGAAAGATCGCTTTACCATATATGCGAAACAGAAAGAGCGTAAAGAGCTATTAGAAAAGGTGCTTCAGTATGTCGATTCAGATTCACTCTCGGAAGCCATCTTCAAGGCATTGGACCAATTTGTAGAAATGAAAGAGAAAAGAAGGAAAAACAGGATGAAAAGACATGCAGCTAAGACTAAAGGAATTTGGGCCGATGATCCTGAAATAGATAAGGCCCTTGAAGAGATTGATAAAAGGTGGGAAACGTGGGAACCAATGGAGTCTTAATAGATACTAATATTATCGTATCTCACCTTCGTACTAAGAGGAAAAAGGATACTGACTACCAAAAAGCTCTTAATACCTATGATGACTGCTTTATTAGCGCTATTACGGTGTATGAAGTTGAATACTGGGCCATGCAAGCTCAAAGGGAATCCGACTTACAAGATTTATTATTTGACTTGGGAGTTTTGCCCTTTGGTCAAGCTGAAGCAATGTTAACAGCCAAACTTGATAATGAACTTAAACGGAAAAACCTGAGGATAGGATTAAGAGATGTATTTATTGCCGGATATGCTCTAGCTAATAATTTGGATGTTCTTACCGAAAACATAGAGCATTTTCAGCGTATTGAGGAAGTTCAACTAGCAAAGCTCTAATCACTTCTAACGGACCACACAAATAGCCAAAATAAGGGGATATCTTTCAGTGGAGTAGGAGTAGGTATACTGGGATTTTCTAAGATAAGTCAGCTAATTTTGCTAATCCTGCGCTTATTTGGACTCTTTCAGCGTTCTTTGCATTTACTATATGTTGGTGCTAGGATAAAATAGTAAGATATTCTTACCATCTAGGAGGTTACTATGACCGAGGTAACTACTGCAAGACTTTCCAGTAAAGGACAGATTACCATTCCTAAGAAGCTAAGGGAAAAGATTGGGCTCCACAAAGGGGATAGGGTGGTGTTGATAAGAAAAGACGGTGATATCATCTTGCGTAAGTTATCACTTGAAGATATCCGCCGAGAAGCACTTAAAAATTATGAATCAGGTGAGGTCTTAACCCAGGAAGAGATATTTGAGGGCCTGCTTTGAACTGGAATTTAGATAAAGCAATTTCCCATCTCGATGAATATCTTACAGATCTACAAAAGACAGCTTGATCCAGCTGAAACGCGATTTAACTCTCGAAATAGCCTCAAGTGGATTTGCGAAATAATAGACGATAGGGTTTAATAAAGACCATAATCCGATTAAAAAAGTAGTAGTTCATCTTTGTCAACCCCGTTTTCCCAAAGTACGAAAGGAGATGGGTTGCTACTCTATTTACTTTTGGATACAAAATAAGGACGTTCATTCTGCTTTACTCAAAAAAGTGCAAAGTATAAAAATAGGATGAGGGGAATAAAATGGGAATGAGGGAAGATTCAAAACTTAAAATCGGTGGTCTAAAGCCTGAGATACCCATAATCCAGGGGGGCATGGGAGTCGGCATCTCCCTTTCCGGATTGGCCTCGGCAGTTGCCGATGCCGGAGGTATTGGGGTGATAGCCACCGCCGGAATTGGAGTCACCGAACCAGATTATGAGAAAGATTTAAAGAAAGCGAACAAAGTAGCCTTAAAGAAAGAAATAAGAAAGACTAAAAGTAAGACAGAGGGCATCTTTGGGGTTAATCTAATGGTTGCCCTTACGGACTTTGAGGACCTGTTATCAATTGCGGTTGATAAAAGAGTGGATATTATTTTTCTGAGTGCAGGGCTTCCCAACAAAGTTCCAAAGATTTTATCGCTGGGCGGCAGTAGAGAGATTTGGACAAAATTGGCTCCGGTCATTTCTTCGGCAAGAGCAGCCGAAATCATCCTCAGGTACTGGAAAAGATACGACTGCGCTCCGGATGCATTTGTCCTAGAAGGGCCGATGGCGGGGGGACATTTAGGTTTCAAAGAAGGACAAATCGATGCCCCGGAATATTCACTGGATAATATTTTACCTGAAGTGCTTTCCGTAGTTGAATCTTTTGAAAAAGAACATCACAAAAAAATTCCGGTAATAGCTGCCGGAGGGATATTTACCGGGGCGGATATTCACAAGTATCTGCAGTTAGGTGCGAGCGGCGTTAAGATGGCAACCAGGTTTGTAGGGACTTACGAATGTGATGCCGATAGACGATTTAAAGAAGAGTACTTGTGTTGTGAAAAGGAAGATTTGATGGTAATAAACAGCCCGGTGGGATTACCGGGTAGAGCAATTAAGAACAAATTCCTTGAAGATGTTGAGAAGGGGATCAAGAAGCCCTTCACATGCCCTTGGAAGTGCTTGAAAACTTGTGATTATCAGAAAGTTCCCTATTGCATAGCAAAGGCTCTATTCAATGCTAAGACGGGAGATCTTGAAAACGGTTTTGCATTTGCGGGCAGTAATGCTTACCGGGTGAACGAAATTATATCGATAGAAGAGTTGATTAAGACTTTAGAAGCCGAGTATGAAGAGGCGGAAGTTAACTGCCCGGAGTAGTGCACACCTCACATCACTCTAGGTAAGAATTTCAGATCCGCTGTAGATGTTAAATCTCTTTCCCCGCAGAAAACCTACCACTCCTAAATTATATTCTCTTGCTAATTTGACGGCCTGGGCAAGTGGGGCACTTCGGGAAATCAGGAGCGGGATTTTGGCTCTCAAGGATTTAAGTACAATATCCGAGCTAATCCGGCCGGTGGTGTAAAGTATCTTGCCATTTAAAGCAGAGTCTTTTAATAAGGCTTCTCCAATTACCTTATCTACCGCGTTGTGTCTGCCTATATCTTTGGCTTGAAGTAATAGATTCGCTTCTTTATTGAACAGGAAGGCGTAATGGTAGGCACCGGTGAGCCTGAAGCCGGGAGTATTTTTTCTGACCTTGCCGGGAATAGTGATCAATTTTTGGGCAGAAATTTGGAGAGAGGATTTGATTTTTTCCAAATGAGCTTGCCCGAGGGGTTCGCCGCCACTTGCACATCCGGTCCACAATATTTGGGTTTCCTTATCTTTGAAGTCTTTGAGTGAATTTTTAAGCTTCACTTCCGCTCGGATTCTGTTTTTGTATTTATGCACTGCAATTTCTAGGATTTCATCGCTTGATTTAATAAACCCTTTTGAGAATAGATGGCCGTAGATGAAGGGTCTAATCTTTTCCGGGGTAAGGACCATATTTAAAGTTAAATCCGTATTTATGCTAAGTTGCAAAAGACATTCCGCGGCCAGATGATCGGTTACCTTTTTATATTCGCCATTTTTATAGCGGTCTATTTTTAGTTCTTCTACCATGGGTACCTACTTTTCCGTAGAAAACATGGAACCCTGAAGGATTCGGTTACCCCAGAAACCGTGGAATCCTAAAGGATTCCGCTACATCAAAAGAGACAGAACTAATAATCATGTTTTATTCCACCGGGTTAAGGACTGCTTACTAAAACTTATTCTTGATCCATCCTTAAATTCAATATGCGGGTCAAGTGCCATATGAAATTAGAGGATATCATCGGTATCTATTTTTGAATCCTACATTGCTTTATAGTCATTTAAACAAGTACCAATATGAAACCCTAAAGGATTTGGCTACCCTAGAAAACATGGAACCCTGAAGGATTCCGCTACCCTAGAAAACGTGGAACCCTGAAGGATTCCGCTACTAAAAAAGGCAGAATTAATAATAGAACGGATTGTCGATTTTTCAAAGACTCATAAGCACTTCCCGCATCTTTTGGGCAGCTTCCAAAATGACTTCTCTACTTACATCCAGGTGAGTGACCAGCCGAATTCGGCTTGGACTTATATTATGGACTAAAACTTTCTTCTCTTTCATGGCTTGGGCGAACTCTTCTGCACTCAAATTTTTTAACGAAAAGATAATAATATTTGTGGCCACCGGCTCAAATTCAACGGGCCCGAGGTCCTCTAATCCCTTTACTAAAAGCTTTGCGTTGTGGTGATCTTCTTTTAATCTATCTATATGATTATCCAGGGCATAAAGCCCGGCGGCAGCCAGAATTCCTATCTGCCGCATCCCTCCTCCCAATCGTTTCCTGACTTTTCTGGCCTCCTCAATAAAATATGTAGAACCGGCCAACATTGAGCCAACCGGACAGCCCAGGCCCTTGGAAAGGCAGAACATGACCGAATCTAGGCCTCTTACTAGCTTTTTAACCGGGACACCGGAAGCTAT
Organism: uncultured Thermotogae bacterium; assembly: GCA_964443275.1. GTDB lineage: Bacteria > Bipolaricaulota > Bipolaricaulia > CAYUCE01 > CAYUCE01 > CAYUCE01. The sequence continues at coordinate 4,557 of CAYUCE010000014.1, forward strand.
ACTTGCATTAAAGATTCTGGCCCCGTCCAAATGTACGGGAATCCCCTTTGAGTGAGCGAATTCGACAAGTTCCTTTAGCTTACCCTGAGGGTAAATTGCTCCCGCCTTGCGGTTGTGGGTGTTCTCTGCACAGATCAGGCCAGTCTGAGAAAGATAGTAGGTTGGAGGGCGGATGGCCTCTTTTACTTTGTCAACTGGAAGTACACCTCGCGGTGTGGGAATGGGCCGAGGCATCACCCCGGAAAAGGCGGCCATCGTAGCCATTTCGTAATTAAAGATGTGGGAATCGGCTTCCAGGATGACTTCCTGGGAAGGTTTAGTATGCACATTTATTGCGATTTGATTTCCCATGGATCCGGAGGGAACAAAAAGAGCCTTTTCCATGCCCATCATGTCCGCAGCCCTTTCTTGCAGTTTATTTACCGTCGGATCTTCTCCGTATACATCATCTCCCACTTCCGCTTCGGCCATAGCTTTTCGCATCTGAGGGGTTGGTTTAGTTACCGTATCGCTTCTAAGGTCTATCATCCACTTATCACCTCAATAAGTTGGTAAATTTAACCTCGAATTTTAAAATTTCGCTTGCTCCAAGATATTAATATCCTTTAGTCATTCAGACAAATCGCTTAGTTGAGAGGAGAGGATAAAATTTTCTTCCTCGCTGTAAACTTTCCACTTCCGCTCGTCAAACAGATTCTAAAGCTCCAAGAAAAATTTATCCTCTCCCTCCAAGCAAACAGTGTAGCAAAATAGCTACTGAAGAATAGGGAAAGCTTATATCGAAACTCTAGTAGGAGGATTTCGGTTGAGACTGTAAATAGCGCTGTTATAATATAAACAATTCCTTGGTGACAAAAATGCAAGGTAAAAACGATTTAGAAAGAATATTAAATGAGATAGACGGACGTGGCTACGGGGCCTACAAGCGCATAAGGGGAAGCTATGATTTTGAGGATTATGAACTTTATATCGATTACGTGCAAGGGGACCCATATGCGGCGCCCAGTAATTTTCGGGTTCGTATAAAGCAAGAAAGGGCCGGATTTCCCGACTTTCTATTTTCTACCGGGGATAGAAAGCGTGGGTTGGAGGATTTCCTTACCCGCCGGATGGACCGGCAGATGGAAAAGATAGCTAAAGGTCATAGAGGCAGTGGTAAGAGCGGAATGGTCCAGATGGTAGATTTTGGGCAGGCGGTCCTGGATAGGACCTCTCTGTACGTTGATAAAGACAGGATAGAAGCGCGGTTTAAAGTGGGGCTTCCGGCCAAAGGCCGCACGGTGATGAGCAGGATACAGGCCAATCAGATGATCTTTGAGGAGATAGAGCAGGTAGTAGTAAATTCCTTAATCTATGACCACCTTCCGCAGGCCAAAGTAAAAGAACATGTGGAAACGATAGAGGATTCGGCCTGGATACGCTCTCAATTATCGGATAGAGGGTTGGTAGCTTTCGTAGCTGATGGAGCGCGCCTACCCAGAGAGAGCGGGGTGGGCGATAGACCGATGAAAGAAAATGTAGTCCCTTTTCAGTCTCCGGAAAGCTTAAAAGTAGAATTTGATCCCCCCAATCGGGGGAAAATTGCGGGAATGGGGGTGCCGGAAGGGATTACCCTAATTGTAGGAGGGGGTTATCATGGTAAATCGACTTTACTAAATGCTATAGCCCAGGGGGTCTACGATCATATTCCAAAAGACGGCCGCGAATATGTGGTGACCAATCCAAGCGGGATGATTATCAGGGCGGAGGACGGCAGATTTGTAGAAAGCGTAGATATAAGTCCCTTTATTCAAAACCTCCCTTCCGGCATTGACACCAGCGAGTTCAGTACCGAAGATGCTTCGGGCAGTACCTCCCAAGCGGCCAATATAATGGAATCTCTTGAGGTGGGAGCCAAGTTACTTTTGATTGATGAGGATATCTCGGCTACCAACTTTATGATCCGCGATGAAAGGATGCAGGAGCTAGTGGCTAAAGAAAAGGAGCCCATCACCCCTTTAATTGACAAAATCGACCTACTGTATAAGGACAAAGGGGTGTCTGTAATATTGGTAATGGGAGGATCGGGTGATTATTTTGATGTAGCGGACACTGTAGTCATGATGGATGCCTACCGCCCTCTGGATGTTACTAAAGATGCAAAAAAGATATCCCAAAGCTTTACCCGGCCTCGAAAAAGAGAAGGCGGCCAAAGATTTGGGAAACTACATCATCGCCGCCCCCAGCCAAGCAGTATAAACCCCCACAAAAGATCGGGCAAGGTTAAGATAAGGGCCAGAGGAAAAGAGACCATACAATTTGGTTATGAAGATATCGACCTTTCAAAAGTACACCAGATTTCCGAATTGCCGCAGGCCCGAAGTATTGGAGACATAATCTATTATCTGGCTAAAAATTACTTTCAAGATGGTCAGACAACGATCCGTCAGGCCCTGGATCAGGTGGAGAAAGAACTAAAAGCCGGTAACTTACATAAGATGATCCCCTACCATCCGGGTGACTACGGGGTGCCTAGGAAATACGAAATAGCAGCCGCTTTAAATCGCCTCCGAACCTTGGAGGTAACTTAGCCTGGGATAGCTTTCCGGGAGCTTTTCGGATCTTTTAGGCCAAAGCCGGTTATGGGAAGAAGGACCGTTTCATCCGGTTTGATAGTGCCTCTTTTAAGCAGCTTTGCTAATCCGGCCAGGGAGACCGCCGAAGTTGGCTCGCAGAAAATGCCCTCTTTTCTAGCTATCTCTCGGTAATATTTTAAGATGTTACTCTCTGTTACCGCTACTGCAGAACCTTCACTTTCCCGGATGGATTCTAAGATTTCTTTTGACCGCTCCGGCTTCTTAATGTGGATTCCTTCGGCTATTGTTTCCCTTATTTTTATTGCTGGGACCTCTTCTAAATTACCGGCCAATGATTTAACAATGGGTGGACAAGCTTTGGATTGGATCCCGTGGAGTTTGGGAATTCTTTTTATCCAGCCTAATTTATAAAGTTCCTTAAATCCCTTAAATGCGCCGATGATAAGCCCCCCGCCGCCTACAGGGAAAAGTATATGATCCGGGACTTGCCAGTTTAGCTGCTCGGACGTCTCTAAGGCCAAGGTCTTAGTTCCTTCCAAAAAGAAGGGATTTAAATTGTGAGAGGCATAATAAAGGTCTTTATCACTGCCGCAATCCTCCTTTATTCTCTGGGTCACTTGGTGTCTGAACCCGGGTACAGTCCTAAGCTTTGCCCCATGCATTTGTATTTGGTGAAGTTTTCCACTCGCTGCATGTTGAGGGGTATAAATGGTGCAGTCGATCCCCTCTCTGGCCGCGTAACAAGCTAGGGAGGAGCCGGCATTGCCGGAGGAATCATCGGCAATTCTTTTGATACCCAACTCTTTTATCTTTGATACCATTACGGCGGTTCCCCGATCCTTAAAGGAGCCGGTGGGGTTTAAAAATTCCAGTTTAAAAAAAAGGTTTACTCCCAGCTTTCTTTCATAAAACGAAGAGCTAACTATAGGTGTGAAGCCCTCTCCTAAAGAGACCGGGCGGACATCTTTTTTTAGAGGGAGGAATTCCTCAAACCGCCATAAATTTGTGGGCCGTTTTTGTAGAATTTCTTTTCGGATTTCCCTTTCTAGTTTTTTGTAATCATAGACGACATTCAATAAAGAGCCGCATTTCTTGCACTGCCAGATAGGTTCATCAGTAGAAAATGCGGATTTGCACTCCCGGCAAATAAGGTTTTTTGCGTACATAGCAAAATAGTCTAAGTTTCAGAGTCGATTAAGTCAACCTAGTTGAATCTATTAAACTACGCTGGCTCCAATAGGTATGCGAACCTCAAGATGGAAGCTCTTTCTCTGAATCTATTTCAAACTTAAGTTGCGGGGTAAGTAATAAATTGATATAAATCAGTATGTGAGATTATCATAACTTTATTTACCTAACAAAGGGTGATCATAAATTGAGAGAAGAAATAGAGGACGCACTTGATGAAGTAAGGCCTCAGCTTAACGCTGACGGCGGAGATGTAGAACTGGTGGATGTAACTGAGGATGGGGTGGTGAAAGTTAACCTAACCGGTGCTTGTGCTGGATGTCCAATGTCAACTCTTACCCTAAAGAACGGAATTGAGAGGATTTTGAAGGAAAGGGTTCCTGATGTAAAGGAAGTGATTGCTGTTTGAACGCAGAGGGAAGGTGAAACCAGTGGAGTGTGAAAATTGTGAGCTAAAGTGCTCACAGATTCTGTCAGATTTAAGTAAAGATAAGCTAGAAGATTTGCGCAGGATGATGAAACCCATAGAGTACAGGAAAGGGGAGACCCTCTTTCAAGAGGGGGCGGCAGCCTTTGGGGTATACATTGTCTGTAAGGGAATAGTGAAACTGGTCAAATATTCTATGGAGGGCAAAGAACAGATACTTAAGCTGATAGGACCCGGTGAAATTTTGGGTGAGAAGACCATGCTTGACGGGAGTGTTTACACCGCTTTTGCGCAAAGCTTAACTGATACCTACACAAAATTCATTGATCGAGCCACTTTTATGATGTTTTTAAAAAATAATCCCCAAGTCTCTTTAAAAATAATGGAGAAGCTCTCTCGGGAGCTTAAGGGGTTTCAGACAAAACTTTTGGAAGTCTCCTACACCTCCAGTTCGAGCAGATTGGCCCGACTCCTGCTGGAATTGGGAAGAAAATTTGGACATGAAAACGGGGACGGCAAAACGGTTATCAACCAGACCGGATTGAGAAGATCTGATTTGGCCGGAATGATAGGAATATCCACGGAAACGGCCATCCGCACCTTGAGTGAATTTCAGAAAAGAAGGATAATATCCCTCGATGGGCGCAAAATAGAGATTTTGGATGAAGACTTTCTTGAAAATATGACCGAGCCCTCCCTGGTTGAGCTATCAGAGAATTTAATTTAAGGCTGGTTGTTGATTTAGTGGATTTAGAAGCGGAAAATGAAAGGTGCTAATTCCAGAAATCTGGCCCAGATAAATCAGATGCCAGCTATCCGGAGTTGATCGATTTGGGGTTATGGAACTTTCTTAAAAGGATAGTTGGATTCGGAAAAGATGCATATGTAAGGGAGCGAGAAAACAGGCTTACCGAGAGGGACCACATCTATTATAGTTACGAAATCGATGAAGATATTGCTGATCTAAGCGGGCAATTTGAACGGATCACCGAATTTTTGAAAGCAGAATACGGTTCGGATGTAGTTGCTTACAATTTCCCAACCGCAACCCCTGATCGCATGGAACGGGAGCTGCAGGTAGAAATAAATGGAGAAACTCTCTTTTTGACTAGATACAGAGGGGCTGAAGTTGTACTTCGGGGACCAGAAGCGGAGACGAAAAGGGTTAAAGACACAATCGACCGCATATTGGGTGTTAAGCCCAAAAGGGTATAAACGAAAAAAATTAACTACGGTTTGACTTGATCCTTAAATCTGCCCGTATATTGTGCTTTTCCTTCACAGCGTTCAAAAATCAATTGACATATTTTGGTGCCCGGATAGAGGGCCATTTTGGTAGGGCTCAAATTGGTGATTTCCAGTACCTGATGGTTGTCGATTCCCGGTTGGATGAAACCGGCGGTTATGTGGACGGCGATCCCAATCCTTGAGAACCTGCTTCTACCCTCCAGCCAGCCGCAGATATGAGGGGCCAGTGTGACCCTCTCCGCGGTGACTCCTAAGACAGTCTGGTGCGGTTTGATTACCAGATTATGGCCATCCTTGATAGTGACTTCCTCCGTTAACTGCCTGAAATCTGGTGTATCTGTAACTGAAAAAACTTCAAGCTTCGGTTTAAATATTCTAAAGTTGTTGCCTAGTCTCAGGTCCACTGAGCCCGGTCCTACCTGATCCTGGTTAAAAGGGTCGATTGTTATGTTACCTTTGGCTATTTCCTCCAATATTCTCTCTTTAGTTAAAACAGATATTCTATTTCACCTCTACGGATAAAGCTTAGGGCCCGCTTTAAATAATCTTATAGACTTCGTCTCCTTCCCGGACTCTCTTTTTCACCTTAAGGCCTACTCCCTCCCCAGGGCTGGCTGCTTCTACATCCTCGTTTTCAATTTGCATTGATTCTACTACCTGATCGAAATCCGTGGTTGCTCCTTTAAACCTTATTCTGTCCCCCACCTTTAAATCGCCGGTTAGCTCGATAGCTCCCACATTTATGTTGTTAAAGTAATGTGTTACCTGACCAATTTTCTCCATTTTCTCCTCTTCCATCTTGTTACACCTCCGGATATATTTTTCTGAAATAGTATATCAGAACCGGCTTTTGGAGAGCAAATGGGTGGTATTCGTTCAAACTTATCGCTTTATGCTTTTGGTATTCGAGATTTTTAGTTTATAATGTAATTGATCGGTATGGATTATTTTGATTTACTCGAAAAGAGAACTTCTGTTAGATCATATCTGCCAAAGGCTGTAGAGGAAGAAAAACTTAAAAAGATCCTAGAAGCGGCAAATTCCGCTCCCTCGGCCGGTAACTTGCAGGGCTATGAAATAATTGTGGTCAAGGACGGGAATAAAAGGAAAAAGCTGGCCAAGGCGGCCTGGGGGCAAAGCTTCATCTCCCAGGCTCCACTGAATCTGATTTTCCTGCAAGATCCACATAGATCAGGGGGCAAATATGGAAAAAGGGGAGAGGAACTTTATTCGTTACAAGATGCAACTATAGCGGCTGCTTTTGCTCATTTGGCCAGTTTCGAAGTAGGTTTGGGAAGTTGTTGGGTTGGAGCTTTTGATGAAACAAAGGTCAAGAGGGTTTTGAATACGGATTTAAGGCCGGTAAGCATCTTGATAGTCGGTTATCCTCAAGAAAAGAGTACGGTTACCAAAAGACGCAAATTAAGCGATTTGGTGACTACAATTACTTAAACTAATTTTGGTAAATGTGGTCGTGGGTGTAATATTCTACCGGCTAGAAGTAATTCCAAACCATCTAAGCCTGAAGCCTAAATAGATGAGCCCCGTTTTTCCCGTCCTGTTTTTAAAACCAATAGTTTGACAATCCTAAGGACTTTGGTAAACTATGATTTGCCTTGCACTTAGATAAAATTAGTAGTATTATACCTAGTGTAATAGGAAGCTGATTCTACTTAATCGAAATCGAATAAGAAGGGACCGGGACTTTACTTTTAATCCCTCTCACCACCATATAAAAGGTTGTCCCGGTCCCTCTTTCACTTTGATCTCTACTCTCGGTCACGGTCAAACAGCATATTAAGTAAGTATATTAAACCTACACCTACAGCGGTTCCTAAAACTATTCCATTAGACTGGGGATCAAATTTTTGCTGGGTGTATCCGCAGCGTTCGCACCGTACATATTCGTCATCTTCTTCGCTAGGTTCAAGTGTAGAACTGCATATGGGGCATTTTTCTGGGCTGAGCACCTTGGTAGGTAGGTTTCCAAAACCTTTCCTCATTAAGGTCAACTCCACTTCCTTGGCATTTTCGTATACCCACTGTGGTACCTTTATGGTTTTGTAGTTGACGTTTGACATTTTCTGCCCCACTTGTTTGGTGGAATATTACACTAAGTGGCATTATAATAATTTTCCACCTACTTGTCAAGGGGCCGAATTAAATTTAGCTAATCGAAGGTAGGCAAAAGGTAGGTGTAGACTTATCTTTCCGGCATGATGTCTTTTTGAGCGAGATTTTGAATTCTTTCAACTCCCCTTATTTCCTCAATTACTGCCGCCGCAGGAGTGGGGACTAAGTGTTTCCATTTTTCACCTTTAATCATAAGAGCGCGTATTTTACTTCCCTGATATTTATTTCTATTAATTAGAGCAGGTTCTTGCACCTTAATTGAGCGCTCCTTGAAAAGCTGGATTACTAAAGGGTTATTTGAATAGACCCTATCAAAGGGAGGTACTAAGGCGCAAATATTGCAAGAAAATAGGGCATTGTTTCTGATGTCTTCATAAGGGATTGTATAAATGGGGATCTTAATGTCGGAGGTTGATCTTTGTATCATTAGAATTCTTTCTCCGGCGGTGAAGGGGTTTTCCAAGTCGTAATTTCTATCTGCACTTCCCACCCCTATTATCAGCTCATCCACATGAGAAATGATTTTGGTTACCGTTTCATGATGACCCTTATGGTAGGGTTGAAATCTTCCTAAAAAAAGTCCTCTCCTGAGTTCTTTATTATTCATTACATGAATTTATTATTCAAATTCCCGGATAGAATCTATCCTCGGTATTTATATTTAACCTTAACTTTAATGATCTGTACCATTAATTTCAACAGGTAGGGATAAGAAGGCAATTGGAGACCTTGAGTTCAGTGGTATAAGTGATATACTTGTTAGGTGAGTTACCATGACCAAAAAAACAAAACAAAGATTTGTACTGGTGTCCAATGGTGAGCCCTACGCCCATAGATATGACGATGGGGAAGTAGTATGTGAGAAGATTGCCGGAGGGTTAACCACCGCCCTGGATCCTATGATGAGAGAGAATGGGGGCCTGTGGGTAGCCTGGGGAAGAGGGGAAGCTGATTTTGAAGTTCTGGATGCCGAAAGCAAGATAAAAGTTCCCCCGGGCGAAGGTGACTACGCACTAAAGAGGATAAGGCTGACTGATTCGGAGGTGGAGGGATTCTATGTGGGTTTTGCCAATGAAATCCTTTGGCCCATATGCCATTCGTTTCTAGATAAAGCGGAACTGGCAGAGGAAGATTGGCAGACCTACCAGGAGATAAACCGCAGATTTGCACGAGCTGCTTTGGAAGAAATAAAAAGTAAAGGTTTAATCTGGGTGCATGATTATCATCTAAGCTTAGTCCCCAGGTTGATAAGAGAAGAACAAACCGATGCTAGATTGGCCCTTTTCTGGCACATACCCTGGCCCTCTTGGGAGATATTTCGGACCCTACCCTGGAGAGAGGAAATAATGGAGGGTTTATTGGGAAGCGATTTCATAGGTCTTCACACTCCTGGGCTTGTAAAGAACTTCCTGGATTGCGCAAAAGCCACAGGTCACCAGGTGGATAGAAGCCGATCTACGGTAACGGTGGGGGAAAGAGAAGTTAAAATAAGTTGCGTTCCACTAGGAGTGGATTATAAGTGGTTTGCCAATCTATCCGCTCGAGAGGGGATGAAAAAGGAGGCTCAAGTTTTAAGAGATACCTTTGAGTCTGATACGGTCATCCTGGGAGTGGATCGGCTAGATTACACAAAAGGGATCCCCCAGCGCTTGAAGGCCTTTGAACTGTTGCTTAAGGAAAATCCTGATCTTCGGGAGAAGGTGAAGTTAGTTCAAAGAATCCCTCCCAGCAGAACCCAAGTCCCCAAATACCAGAAATTAGGGGAGGAAATAAATGAGCTGATTGGGGAAATAAATGGCAAATACCAAGAAGAGGACTGGGTGCCGGTAAGATCCTTTCATCAATTTTTCCCGGAGCAAGAACAGCTTATTCCTTACTATTTAGCTGCTGATGTAGCTTTGGTTACTCCGCTTATAGATGGTATGAATCTGGTATCTAAGGAATATATAGCTTGTAGTGAGGATGGAGTGCTTATCCTTTCGGAATTTGCTGGAGCGGCTGGTCAGTTAGAAGAGGCCATACAAGTTAATCCCTATAATCCAATAGAGGTCAAGGAAGCAATTAAGAAAGCTATTTCTATGCCCGATGAGGAAAGGAAAACTCGGCTTACTAAACTAAAGAAAAGGGTAAGTGAAAGGGATCTTAGCTGGTGGAGAGAAAAGATCCTACATGAGTGGCTTTCTATCTACTAAAGCTATGTCCGAATACATATTCCGGGAGAGGGTACTAACCAAGATAAGGAAGCGAATTAAAGAAGCTGAATCGATACATCTTTTTCTCGATTACGACGGAACCTTAACCCCATTTACCGATAACCCTAAAGAAACTTATCCGTCGAAAAAAATGGTTCACATTTTGAAAAGTCTGGTATCCTCACCAAAAGTTCGGGTGGCTATCATCAGCGGCCGTCAGCTTTCGGAGCTAAGAGAGTTATTAAACTTGGAGGAAGTTACATACGCCGGGACTCATGGCTTACAAATAGAGTACCCTACTGGGGAGAAATTTGTATGGGATAAGGCCGAGGATAATAGGCCTATCTTAAAGCAGCTAAAGAAGAAAATGGGCGAGACTTTTAAGGATTTGGATGGGGTCTTTTTAGAGGATAAGGAATTTACGGTGGGACTTCACTATCGAGGATTTAACGGTGACCCCCAAATTGTAGTGGGTAAGTTTAAAAAGCTGGTTGAAGAGCATTTGGATGGACTAGAGTTGCTTTGTGGAGATAAAATACTGGAGGTAAGGCCAAAGGGCTGGCACAAGGGCAGGGCGGTGGAATTAATTAAAAAAAATTTTATTAAAGGCTCTCCGGAGGGAAGTATTGCCATCCCCATTTACATAGGGGATGATCGTACTGATGAGGACGCCTTCCGGGATTTAAAGGAGAGGCAGGGGGTCACTATCTTGGTCTTAAATGAAAAGGCCCGGGCTAAAACTACGCAGGCAAAATATTATTGTCTCGACCCGAGAGAAGTGCTCGTTTTTTTGGGCCAGATTTATAAGTGGCAGGTTACTAATTAGTCCTCAAATTCTTCCCGCTACCGGCGGGAGTTTGGAAAAACCCAACTAATTTTGTATAAAATTACCTACACTTTCACTTTCTATACATCAGGACATTCGGGGGGAATTAATGAGGTTAAAACTTTCGGATTACGAAGAAATAATCGGAGAAGATAAAATCGAAGAGCTGAATAGATTGGCGGATAAAGTGCGGGGACAGTCAATGCTTCATATAAGTTCAACCTTTACCGGTGGAGGGGTGGCTGAGATGCTGCACTCCCTGGTCCCTTTATTTAACCAACTCGGTATTGATACCATCTGGCAGTCCATATCCGGTCCCCCCCGCTTCTTTGAGATTACCAAGAAATTCCATAACGTAATGCATGGAGGAGAAGAGGAAATAAACCAGGAAATGCTAGATTTTTACCTGGAGAATAATCGCCACTGCGCAGAGCGCCTGTATTTGAAGGCGGATATTGTAGTGGTTCATGACCCGCAGCCGGCAAGTTTAATTGAGAGCCGGCCCATTAATAGCAATAGGTGGATATGGAGATGTCATATATATATGACTGAACCGCATGAGCGGGTTTGGAATTTTCTCCTAAGGTTTATCAAAAAATACGACATAGTGATTTTTTCATCCCCGGAATTTGCCAAATACCTGCCCATTCCTCAGGATATTGTCCCTCCTTCTATAGACCCAATGAGCGATAAGAACAAAGAGATACAAAAGAAGATAATTGATGATACTTATGATCGATATAAAGTTCCCCGGGATAAACCTATAATATTGCAGATATCCCGCTTTGATCGCTTCAAAGATCCGCTGGGGGTAATCGAGGCTTATGAAATGGTAAAAAAGGATGTAGATTGTAAATTGGTGTTGGCTGGGGGAGCGGCATCGGATGATCCGGAAGGGGTAGAGATGTTAAGGAAGGTGAGGGAGAAAACGGCCGATGATCCAGATGTTTTTATCCTGCCCCCGGCAGGGATGACGGAGATGGACGCTGTAGAGATAAATGCTCTGCAGAGAGGAGCGGATGTAATTGTACAAAAATCACTGAAAGAGGCCTTTGCTTTGACTATTACTGAGGCATTGTGGAAGGGAAAGCCCGTGGTGGCCAGTGCAGTGGGGGGTATTAAACTCCAAATTCTGGACGGTAAAACCGGCTTTTTGGTAAATTCCATCTCCGAAACTGCAGATAGGGTGAAGTACTTGCTTAAAAACCCTAAGAAAGCCGCCAAGCTGGGGATTGAAGGGCGTGAACACGTAAGGGAAAATTTTCTGATAACTAGACACCTGCGGGACTATCTCCGGCTTTTATCTATAATTTCACCCTGATAAAACCTTACCATGGATGAAAAATATGTTTGCGGTTTTGATATCGGGGCCTCCAAGATAACTATAATAATAGCTGACTCAGAGGATGAAATCGTATTCCGAAAAAGGGTTCCCATAGATGAAAGTGAGGATCGATTCGAAAAATTTGAAGATGGTTGGGCTTATCTTCGTATCGTAGACCAGTTGATTGATCTCCTTAAAAAATCTCCCCAATCAGTGGAAGATATAGCCGCGATAGGAATTGGCACAGCCGGTCCGCTTGACGACGGGGTTATAAAAAATTCCACCAATATTAAGCCTGTTCATTTACCGGAAAGGTCCAAAGAATCACCTTTATATATCCCTTTAACTAAACCCCTTAGTGAAGAATTTAAAGTGCCGGTAGGAATCGAAAACGATTGCCAAGCGGGAGTTTTAGGAGAAGTTTATTTTGGTGAAGGGGCAGAGGTGGAAGATAAAAGAAAGCTTTTCCTAGTCTATGTTACCTTAAGTACCGGTTTTGGAGGGGGAGTATGGGACGGGGGAAAGCTTATCTCTGGAAAAGAGGGAAACGCCGGCGAAGTAGGTCATTTCCCGGTAAAAGAAGATGGCCTTAAATGTGGCTGCGGCAACTACGGCTGTGCGGAGAGTTACTGTTCAGGGACTGGAATTGTTAAAAACGCCCGGATGAAGCTGATAAACGAGGACTTGATATTTGAAAAAGGTTACGGACTGGCCATTAAGGAGTTGGCAACCAATGCGGCGTATTCATCTGGAAGCAAAATACGCTCCGACTGGGAACTATTAAAATATATCGATGCATCTTTAGTTGCCAAAGCCAGAAAGAAAGGTGACAAACTGGCTGAGGAAGTGTTTCAGGAGGCTGCCCACTTTGGAGGGATCGCCTTTGGCAGTATCGCAAACGCATACGATCCAGCCGTCATATCGGTGGGAGGAGCTTTGGCCCTGGAAAATCCCGATTTGCTAGATCTAATTGATATGGAGATGAAAAAGCATTTAAATGTTACCCCTCCAAGATTACATTTAACCAAGTTAGGTTATCGGGCGGTGGAGTACGGAGCCATTTCAGTTGCTAAACAGCTCCTTAGAGAGTAATATTTATTGGCTAATCTATGTTATTTGTACCTTTTAAACTATATGGTAAGAGGAGATAACTAGTGTGAAGAGATGGAGTTAACCACCGGATGGGATGGGACGGAGCCCATCCCCTACATTTGACATATGGTAAACATGTATGGTTAGATTTTTGTGATGCATATGTAGGGTTGGGCCTCTGTGCCCAACCAGAATAACCCAGAATAACCCCAGAGGAGATAGTTATGGTAAAAAGTTTTGGTGATCTTGAAAAGTACGACAAAAGCGGAATGTTGGATAGATTAAGCCGGTTTCCTACACAGTGTGAGGAAGCTCTCTCTTTAGGGGAGGCTTTTGGAATCCCTGCTGATTTGGAAAAGGCAAGTTTTACTCGACTAGTGACTACCGGAATGGGAGGATCGGGGATTACCGGCTTTTTATTAAAGCGCTTTTTGGATATACCGGTATTGGTTAATAAGGGTTACCAGCTTCCCCACTATCTCACTGAAAAAGATTTACTTATAGCCATAAGCTATTCGGGAAATACCGAGGAGACCTTATCGGCCTTAGAGGAGGGGTTACAGATGGGGATGAAGATGCTGCTCATATCCTCAGATGGTAAATTTAAAAAGATTGCTGAAGCTAAAGGTCTACCTCTCATTCAAATCCCTAAGAAAATTCAGCCTCGAGCGGCGACCGGTTATCTGTTTCTGCCGCTTCTTAAGATTCTTTCCCGCCTAAAAATCACCCAGCTTGCCCAGGCCCATGTGGATGATCTTCTAGGTACTCTGGATGATTTGTCGTCTAAATTGAATAAAAGTGTATCGGAAGATGCTAACCCAGCCAAAAATATGGCTAGAAAACTATTAGGAAGGGTGCCCCTAATCTATGGAACAAACGGTAATACTGAGGTAGTGGCAAATAGATGGAAAACCCAATTTAACGAAAATGCGAAGCAACCTGCTTTTTGGAATGTGATCCCTGAGGTGGATCATAATGAACTGGTGGGTTTTACCAGCCAAGATCTGTTTCCTAACTGCCGAGTCTTGTTTCTAAGAAATTCCTATGATTTGGAAAGAAACCAGACGCGAATAACCATCATGAAATCTTTATTGTCCGATTATGGGGTGGGTTTCGAAGAAATAGAGGCGGAAGGAAAAAACGAGCTTAGTCAGATTTTGGCACAGATTTACATGGGCGATTTTGTCTCCGTCTATCTGGCTTTGTTAAACAAAATCGACCCTACACCGGTAGAGATAATCGAGGATTTCAAAAAAAAGATGGTCAAATAACCATCAGTTTAATTTCCTAAACTTCCTGGATTTCTACACCTCCTGGACCTCAATCAGGTTAGTTAAACCTTCAATTCCGAAGGGAACGCCGGCGGTAATCACAACTTTTTGTCCCTTTTTTACCAGGCCAGCTTCCTTTGCTGCTTCAAGTGAGTTTTCGATCATACTATCCGTATTGGCTGAAAAGGGGATTTTAAGTGGTTTCACCCCCCAGATTAGGGCCAGTTTGTTAAATACCTTCTCACTAGGGGTAACCGCAATAATGGTAACCTGAGGGCGGAATTTGGCCACTATTTTAGCTGTGGAACCTGAACGGGTGGAAGTTATAATAGCGGAGGCTTTGATATTGTCTGCTATAGTGGGGGCCGATTGACCGATGGCTTCAGCTACACTTCTTACCGCCGGAAATGTGAGCTTTGAATAGTAAGTTTCCAGTAGTTTTTCCGCATTTTGGGCAATTTTTCGCATCATATTTACTGAACCTACTGGATATTCGCCTACCGCGGTCTCCTCAGATAGCATAACAGCATCGGTTCCATCCAGTATGGCGTTGGCTACATCGGTTACCTCTGCCCGGGTGGGGCGAGGACTGTTGGTCATCGACTCAAGCATCTGGGTAGCGGTAATTACCAACTTGCCTGCCCGGTTAGCTTTGTTAATCAATCGTTTTTGTATGGCAGGTATTTCCTCCGGTTCAAACTCTAACCCTAAGTCTCCTCTGGCCACCATTATCCCCTCTGCTACCTTTAGTAGGGCATCGATATTGTTCCAGGCCTCACCCGATTCGATTTTAGCTATTATCTCTACTGGCTGGTTTGTTTCCTGGGCCACAATTTCTCTGGCTTCACAAATATCTTCAGGCTTTCTAGCAAAGGAGACGGCCAAATAATCCGCCCCCTCTTTGGCAGCGAAACGAATGTCCTCTCGATCTTTGTCCGTGATGGAAGGTATGTCAAATGAGGCTCCGCAAACGTGGATACCTTTATTTTCTCCTATCCATCCGGAGTTTCTTGCTTCACAGATAATGGCGCTATTTGCTACTTTAATAACTTTTAATTCTACTTCCCCATCCCCGATTAAAATCTTGTCTTTTGGCTTTAGACTCTCCACCAGGCGGGGATAATGTAAGGGGAGCTTATTTTCATCTCCTACAAAATCACCTTCCATCAACTGGACCCGATCGCCTTTGTTTAAATAAAGCCTCTTACCTTTTAATTTTCCTATCCTTATTTCCGGACCTTGGGTATCTAAAATTACGGCCAAGGCTCTTTCTTTTTTTGATGCGACTTTTCTTGCCTGTTTGATTAGCTCTTTATGCTGTGAGTGATCCCCGTGGGACATATTTATCCGAATTGCATTCATTCCACTGGTAAGCATATCCTTTAATACTTCCGGTTGATGTGAAGCCGGCCCTAGAGTGCAGATTATTTTAGTTCTTTTCATGTAATTTAGCCTTTAGATTTTTTCTGTGATTCAAGTTGCTTTTTATTAAGCAGCACTAAGGAAGAATACGTACTCATTTGGACAAAACTTTGGCCAACTGATAGAGATTTTCGTTTATTTCTTTTCCTTTATCCAATATTTCGCTCAAACGCACGGTTTTGAGGGCACCTCTCTGCCAGGCGATCATAACCCCCGACTTACCGGCTTCCAGTTCCTCCACCGCTTTTGCACCCAGCCGAGAAGACAATATCCTATCGAAAGCGGTAGGGGAACCTCCGCGCTGCAAGTGTCCTAAAACAGTAACTCGGACTTCGTAACCTATCTTTCTCTCGATGTAATTGGCTACCGTATGCCCGGCATTTTTCAGCACCCCTTCGGCGGCCACGATTATGGAATGTTGTTTGCCTCTTTTCTGCCCCCTCACTAAATTTTGAGCCACATCGTCCAGATCAAACTCCAGCTCCGGCACCAGGATCTCTTCAGCTCCACCGGCTAAGCCGGACATTAGCGCAATATAGCCGGATTCCCTTCCCATAACCTCAATAATGAAGGCCCGCTCGTGTGATGTAGCGGTGTCCCTTATCATATTAATGGAATGAACTACTGTGTTTAAGGCGGTGTCTACCCCGATGGCAATTTCCGTACCGTATATGTCGTTATCTATAGTGGCCGGAATACCCACCACCGGCAGTCCCTTCTCGTGCAAGGCTTGTGCCCCCCTAAAAGAACCGTCCCCTCCAATAATTATCAATCCATCTATTTCGTTTTCGGCGATTGTTTCCAGGGCTTTTTCTTGACCATCATCCGTTT
The DNA here is from genome assembly GCA_964443275.1 of uncultured Thermotogae bacterium. Classification (GTDB taxonomy): domain Bacteria; phylum Bipolaricaulota; class Bipolaricaulia; order CAYUCE01; family CAYUCE01; genus CAYUCE01. Next base: position 21,087 of record CAYUCE010000014.1, read on the forward strand.
TAAACTCCTCACATCTTCTAGATTGAAGTACAGTCCCTCCTCGATCCATAATTCCGCTTACGTCTTTCATTCCCAGATTGATTGCATCACCTTTTATGAGCCCGGCAAAGCCGTGTCTTATACCTTTGACTTTCAAGCCCATATTAATTCCCTTTCGTACCACTGCCCGCAACCCTGCGTTCATTCCCGGTGAATCTCCACCGCTGGTTAAAACACCGATTTTTTCCATTGATATCCCCCATTACCTTACCGATTAAGAGAGATTTTTACTCCATTTAGCTAAAATTGAATGGAAGTAAGTTTACTTAGTTAACATTTGCTGTGTTTAAGGCATCTCCGTGTGTATAAATCCATGATTTATAAGCCAAAAAAACTATCCAAACACCAACCCAAAGGTTATTATGACAAAACATCCAGCAGGTGACAAATTTTAAACGTTAAGCCGCAGGAAATTTCAGACATTAGAGTTAAAAACTTGAGTCATTATCCTAAGGTTGGTAAGATTGTTTATCTTAAAGATGGCCCAAAATGAACCAAGGGAGGCATTATGAAATACGTTTATTTCTTTAAACAAGGAGAGGCAGATGGTAAGACTGAGCTAAAAGATATCCTGGGAGGTAAGGGAGCAAATTTGGCGGAGATGGCTAATTTAGGGATTCCTGTCCCCCCGGGATTTACCATTTCAGCAAAGGTATGTGATTATTATTACGAACACGACCGGCAGTATCCAGAGGAGCTTGAATCCGAAGTGACTCAAAACTTGCGGAAGCTAGAGGAGACAGTGGGAAAAAAGCTGGGCGATCCTGATAATCCACTACTAGTTTCAGTAAGATCCGGGGCCGCAATCTCCATGCCTGGAATGATGGATACTGTCCTTAATATAGGTCTCAATCAACAGACCATACAAGGTTTGATCGAAAAGACTGGCAATCCGCGCTTTGCCTGGGATTCATACCGGCGTTTGATACAGATGTTTGGGGATGTAGTCAAGGGTATAGAGCATGACAAGTTCGATTCGGCCATTGAGAACAAGAAGGAAGAAAAGGGAGTTAAACACGATACGGAACTGGACACCGAGGATTTAAAAGAAGTAGTCAAAAGGTTTAAAAAGATCTATGAAGATCAGCTTGGAGAAAAGTTCCCCCAAGATCCGCATGACCAATTGTGGCAGGGTATCGATGCAGTATTTGGGTCTTGGAATACTCCCCGGGCCGTAAAATATAGGGAAATAAATGAGATTACTGGACTATTAGGTACTGCGGTTAATGTACAGACCATGGTATTTGGTAATATGGGTCAAAACTCGGCCAGCGGAGTAGCTTTCACCCGAAATCCAGCCACCGGCGAGAAAAAATACTACGGAGAATATTTACGAAATTCTCAAGGAGAAGATGTAGTGGCAGGAATCAGAACCCCTAGAGATATAAAAGAACTCCAGGACGATATGCCGGATGTTTATGAGGAGCTAACAGAAGTCTTTGAGAAACTGGAAAGACATTACAAAGATGTGCAGGATTTGGAATTTACTATCCAAGAGGGTGTACTTTACATACTTCAAACTAGAACGGGGAAAAGGACCACCAAGGCGGCAACCAAGATCGCCGTGGATATGGTGGAGGAGGACTTAATCACCAAAGAAGATGCTATCAAAAGAATCGATCCGGAACAACTAGATCAGCTTCTACACCCCAGTTTCGATCCTCAGGCGGATAAGGAAGTTATCGCCACTGGGTTGAACGCTTCCCCCGGCGCGGCCACTGGCAAAGTGATATTTACCGCCGATGAAGCCGAGGAATGGGCGGATGATGGAGAGGAAGTAATTCTGGTCAGGACGGAGACCTCACCGGATGACATCCACGGCCTGGAAGCTGCAGAAGGGGTGCTTACTTCCCGAGGGGGGATGACTTCCCACGCCGCCATCGTGGCCAGGGGGATGGGCAAGCCGGCCGTGGTGGGTACAGAGAAGATAAATATAGATTACGGAAGTAAGCAGTTTAGGGTGGATGAGAAGGTGGTCAAACAAGGAAAATGGATATCTATAGATGGAACCTCAGGTGAGGTAATGCTGGGTCAAGTCCCTCAACAAGAGCCAAAGATGGATGAGAACTTTGAAAATCTTATGAGCTGGGCCGATAAGGTGAGAACCCTAGGGGTAAGAACTAATGCTGATACCCCCAAAGATGCCCAGGTAGCATTGGATCTGGGATGTGAAGGAATAGGGTTGGCTAGGACCGAACATATGTTCTTCCAGGAGGAAAGGCTGCCCTTGATGCAAGGGGTAATAATTGCCAAGGATAAGGAGGAGAGGGAAAAATATTTAAACAAACTGGCCGGGTTTCAAAAGGACGATTTCAAAGAGTTGCTTCAGGTGATGCAAGACTTACCGGTGATAATTAGATTGCTCGATCCTCCACTACATGAGTTTTTGCCGGATGAAGAGGAGGAGATTGAAAGGCTAGCTGATAAGCTGGGAGTGGATAAGGAAAAGCTAGCTGAAACCGTGAACTCAATGAAAGAATTTAATCCCATGTTAGGACATCGTGGATGCCGGGTAGGAATTACTACTCCTGAAATATATAACATGCAGGCTGAGGCTATCTTAAAAGCAGCTTGTGAGCTGGTAGAGGAAGCGGTGGATACCAAACCCCGTATAATGATCCCCTTGGTAGGTCACATAGAAGAAATGAAATTTATAAAAACTGAAATTGAGAAGCTAGCCGCCAATATTTTGAAGGAAGAAAATGTGGATTTAAGTTATAAGATAGGGACTATGATCGAAATTCCTCGGGCCTGTGTCACTGCAGATGAAATCGCAACTGAGGCGGAATTCTTTTCCTTTGGTACAAACGATCTAACCCAGATGACTTTCGGATTCTCCCGTGATGATGCCGGTAAATTTTTGCCCGCCTACGATCGGGAGAACATCTTGGAGAAAAACCCTTTCCAAACCATTGACCAAAAAGGGGTAGGGGAATTGATGAAAATTGCGGTAAAAAAAGGAAGGGAAACTCGACCTGATTTGAGCATAGGTATCTGTGGTGAGCAGGGTGGAGACCCCAGATCCGTACACTTCTGCCACCAGCTAGGTATAGACTATGTATCTGCATCGCCGTTTAGAGTCCCTATTGCCAGACTAGCTGCTGCTCAAGCGGCCTTGGAGGATTAGGATGGATTTGTGAATTGACAAATATATAAAAAGGGATTAAAATTAATTAGTGTGAGTCTTAAAATAAGTTAATTTCGTAGGCTAGTAATGAACCAAAGTTTAAACAAAAAGACAAAGAACAGTCCTGGATTATGTCCACTTTGTAAAGGGGAAAGGTGGCTTACTCTAAAGCAGATTGAGGTGGGTAAGAACCTTTGGAAGTGGGTATGGGCTTGTAAAGGCACGGATTTGCATTGGCTAACCCTGGCTGAAGGTAAAAAGTGGAAAGATCAGAAACTTTCTACCACTCAAGTAAAAAGTATAATGGAGAAAAGGAGTAAAAAAATGGTGGAAAAAAGGTTGGCTACTCAGACAAACGCATTGCAATACTTTCCGTTTCCCTTTTAGTCAACCGGGATATTTATCCTTAGAACTAAAAATAAAATCGGAAAGCTCGCTTTTATGATAAGTAACCTTATTTAAACGTTTTCTATATCACAGACAATTTGGCCATTTTGGTATAAGATAAACTGTCCCTCTACTCTCTATTCCTCTCACCACAGAGTGGATGAATGCCCCTACCTGGATCAGGTGGGGGCTATTTTTTAACTACCTAAACCCTGAAGGTATTCTTGGATGCATCGACCCAAGTCAGACTCGCTATAGCCTCCTTCAAGGACGGAGAAAGTGGGAAGCCCTATATCTTTAATTCTTTCTCCGATTAGCCGGAAGGCTTCAAAGGATAGATTTAAGGAGACTAGGGGGTCCTTTTCGTAGGTGTCAAAACCAGCGGAAACAGCTACTTGCTCCATGCCCTCTAAATTCACCTTCTGGAGAGCTTGATCGAATATTTGTAGGTATTCATCCGTACCTTTTATTTTTTTTACCGGGAAATTTAGACAATTTGCTTCTGAAATCTTTCCGGTGCCAGGGTAAAGGGGGGTCTTATGAATTGAAAGATAAGTTACTTGGTCATCCTTAAAAAATATGTCCTGGGTTCCGTTCCCGTGGTGTACGTCAAAATCGACTATTAGTGTCTTTTTCCCGGACCACTTTACCGCCACGGCTAGATTGTTTAGATAACAAAACCCCCCAATAAAATCCTTTCCGGCATGGTGCCCGGGGGGGCGCATTAGTGAAAATCCCTCTTTAGAGCGGGCAAGTTGTGCTCCTCCCACTGCTAACATGGCGTAATCGTAAATATCTGGATATCGGGGGCAATCGGGATTATAGAAATCTAGGTCTTTAAGTACTTTTATCAACCGTTTGGTATGAACCAGCCCTACTTCCTCTTCAGTAGCAGCTTCAGGCCGGATAATATCATATCTATCTTGCAAGTATCTTTTTGCTCTCGCCACCCGCTGGGAAGATTCAGGGTGACCCGGCCTTCCAAATTCTAAGCACTTCTCATGGAATATTATTTTCATACCTCTTTAAGCTTTATAGATACCTCCTTTTAGGCTTTCTTCGTACTGTCAGTCTAACTTGTCGGGAAAGTCCTTCAGCTAAACTGCTTATTAATCTTTTAAACCTAGCTACTAACCTTGGGATTTTACAAATTTTGGGTGCAGGCATTCAACTCAAAGTGGCTGGTTGGGTTCCACCTTTTTAATAGTGGGGCAATTCGACATCTTGCATTCAAAAAAAAATTCTGGTAGAATACCCACGAATTGAGGAATTGACAAATGTATGCAATAATCAAAACCGGAGGAAAGCAATATAGGGTGAAAGAGGGCGAGAAATTTAGGACCGAGAAGATTAAGGGAACAGGGGAAGGGGATAAAATAGAGTTTGATAGGGTCTTGATGATCTCCGACTCCAGCGAAAATGGGGAAGGGGAGATAAAAGTCGGCCATCCTTATCTGGAGGGAGCTAAGGTAGAAGCTGAAGTTCTAGGTAAAGGGAAAGCGGAAAAGGTTACTGTATTTAAGTATAAAAAAAGAAAGAGGTACCGAAAGAAATTAGGTCACCGACAGCCTTATACCCAATTAAAGGTTACAAAGATAAAAAATGACTAAAGTTGTAATTTTTAGAAATGAAGAGGGAAAAATAGCGGGTTTTAATAGTGAAGGTCGTGCGGGATTATCCCCAGAAGGTAAGGATATAGTCTGTGCCGGCGTATCTTCGCTTATGCAGACTGCGGTGATAGGGTTGGAAGGTTATCTTAAATTGGAACCCAGAGTGGAGCAAGATAAAGGCTGGCTCAAATGCGAGCTGGAAAGGGATTATTTCCTTGATCGGGAAGTAGACGCTATACTGGAGACCATGCTTTTGGGGCTTTACTCAATAGAAAGAGAATATCCGGATCATTTGGAAATCGAGGAGGTAACGAATAATGTCAAGGTATAGTATCAAATTTGATTTACAGCTCTTTGCGCACAAGCAAAGCACAGGTAGCACCCAAAACGGTAGAGATAGTGAGTCTAATCGCTTGGGCGTAAAGGAATATGGAGGCGAATTTGTAAAGCCCGGCCACATTATCATACGTCAGCGAGGCACTAAATTCAGACCGGGTAAGAACGTCGGTTTGGGAAAGGATCATACCATCTTCTCCAAAGTTTTTGGATACGTTAAATTTGAAGGAAGACAGATTAGTGTCCTACCGGCTGAGTAAATTCAATAAAAATTTAATATAAAAAACTTGTACCTTTCCAAACTACTCCCCTAATTTTTCCTCTCAATGTTTATAGATAAAGCAAAAATACATTTACAGGCTGGTAAAGGAGGGGATGGGGTTATTAGCTTCCTATCCGATACAAGAAATCCCAAGGGAGGACCGGACGGGGGACGCGGAGGAAAGGGTGGTGACGTAATACTTGAGGCAGCGGAAGGCATCAGCACGCTCAGAGATTTTGAAAACAACATACATTTTCGTGCCCAGGGTGGTCAGGACGGTGCATCAAATAACCGAAGAGGAAAAGACGGCGAAGATATGGTAGTAAATGTACCTGTAGGTACGGTTGTAAAGAACTCCCATACCGGCGAAGTTATCGCCGATTTGGAAAAGCCGGGACAACGACACCTGGTGGTTAAAGGTGGCAAAGGGGGTAGGGGAAACGCATCATTTAAAAGCTCTACCCGTCAAGCTCCGCGTATAAGCGAAAAAGGGGCACCGGGAGAGGGATTATGGGTAGACTTGGAGTTGAAACTGCTTGCAGATGTAGGCATTACTGGGTTGCCAAATGCCGGCAAATCCTCGCTACTATCCACTATTTCAGCCAGCAAGCCCAAGGTTGCAAGCTATCCGTTTACTACCCGAGAGCCTCATCTGGGAGTGGTAGAAGTGGGGGAATTTCAGGACTTTGTGGCAGTAGATATCCCCGGTTTAATAGAAGGAGCCCATCGAGGGAAAGGCTTGGGACATGAGTTCTTACGGCACATTGAGAAGACCAAAATATTGCTGCATCTGGTCGATATATCCAAGCAGGAGGGAAGGGATCCGGTTGAAAGCTATGGGGTCATAAAGCATGAGTTAGAATCTTTTTCCGAACAGCTTGCTTGTAAACCGGAAATAGTAGCAGGTAACAAAATAGATCTATTATCTAAAGAGGAGGTAGAAAAATCGGTTGAGAGCTTTAAAGAGGTGGGGATTTGTCTTAAACCCGTCTCGGCCGCCACTGGAGAAGGAATAAATGAGCTCCTAGAAGTTATTTTTAAAAAATTAAAGGCTGAGAAATCACGTATGGGCAAGGAAGAGGAAGAGAAGAAAAAGGGTGTAAAGCGGAAGGTCTATCGGTATCATCCTCGGGATGAGTTTCGAGTAGTTCGGGAAAACGGGGTTTTTATAGTAAAAGGAGAGCAGGTAGAAGATCTACTCAGACTTTCACTTGAAAATCAAGATGCTCTGGAATACTTTTATGGAAGATTAGAGGATATGGGAGTAATAGGGGAGCTACAGAAGAAGGGGATAAAGGAAGGAGACAAGATCATTATTGGAGGTTGGGAATTTGAATATCGATAAAGAAAATGCGGCCAAATCCCCTGTGTTGGGATTATTCGGGGGAACTTTTAATCCTATTCATAATGCGCATATTGAAGTGGCAAAAAAGGCGTTGAAACAATTTGGATTAAGCAAAGTCATCTTCATTCCTGCTAAAATACCCCCTCACAAAATGGATGAGCCCATGCCAGATGCCAATTTGCGTTTTCAAATGGTCAAATTGGCCGTAGAAGATCACCCTAACTTTGAGGTATCCAAAGTGGAGGTGGATAGAGAGGCCCCTTCATATACTATAGATACTGTAAAGGAGATGAAGAGAAGGCATTCCGGTAAGTTGTACTTCATTATCGGCTCGGATGCCTTGGCTGATATACGCACCTGGAAATCACCTCGTGAACTGCTTGAGACCTGCTCTTTTATTGTAGCCCCCAGAAAGGGTATCGGTCCGGAGTATTTTAGGAAAGATTACTACAGGGGTGCGGATATTCACTTTCTTGAAATGTCCGAGATTCACATCTCTTCATCCCAGATCCGTGAGATGTTTAAAAAAAATCTGTCCTTGGATACCTTGGTTCCTGAAAAGACCAAGAAGTTTATCAGAGAGAAGGGAATTTACGCTTGACATCAGGAATTGGATTCTTATAATTTTGATTTACCCTAAGGGAGGTATCAAATAGTAGCTAAAAATCTAAGAAAGAACGAAGAGATCAGGGAAGATAAGGTGCGGTTAATTGACCCCGAGGGTGAACAGATTGGAGTGGTTGCGTTGGATGAAGCCCTAAAAGAGGCACGGGAGCGGGACCTTGATCTGGTAGAAGTTGCTCCTCAAGCTGACCCGGTAGTCTGTCGTATTATGGATTATGGAAAATATAAATACCGGCAGGAGAAGAAGGAGAAGGGCCAGCACCGCCCTCAAAAGTTAAAGGAGATGAAATTCTCTCCCAAGATAGAAGAACACGATTTTAAAACCAAGATGAGACACATCAAGAGGTTCTTAAAGGATGGAGATAAAGTTAGAGTCACGGTCTTCTTTCGGGGAAGGGAGATTGTACATCTAGATAGAGGAAAGGATTTGATGAATAAGGTGATAGAAGGTACCGAGGAACTATCAAAAGTGGATCAGAAACCAAAGAAGAGGGGTCGGACTATCCAAATGCTATTAGTCCCATCAAACAGAGGTGATTAGATCATGCCTAAGCAGAAGACGCATAAAGGTGCTGCCAAGCGATTTAAAGTGAGCAAGAGGGGAAAGATTCAGGCTCAGAAACCCGGATATCATCATAAGCTGACCAAAAAGAGTGCTTCAAAGAAACGACAAGCCAAGAGGGGACTGAAGTTAGAGAAGGCAAATAAAAAGAAAGTTAAAAGGATGCTGGGTGAGTAAGAAAAAGCCGTCTGCTGTAATGGATTGCTTTTTCGCAAACAGAGGAGGAGGTTGATATGCCTCGGGTAAAAAGTTCTAACAGAAGAAGACAGCGAAGAAAAAAAGTACTAAAGCAAGCGAAAGGTATGAAGGGTTTGAGGAGTCGCTCATACAAGATTGCCAAGCAGTCGGTAATGAAGGCTTTAAAAAATGCCTACATCGACCGCCGGCGTAAAAAAAGGGAATTTAGAAAGCTTTGGATCACCCGAATTAACGCCGCTAGCCGTCAAAGAGGGCTCTCTTATTCCCGCTTTATTCACGGACTTAAGGAAGCGGGCGTAGAACTTAATAGAAAGATGCTGGCCGAAATCGCCATAAGAGATCCCAAAGCATTTGATCAGCTTTCCCAAACTGCCAAGGAAGTTTCCCAAAACTCCTAATCAAATTTTGGTGACCGTACCATGAACTTTCAGGATCTGATTAGTAGGCTTCAAGACTTTTGGAAAAGGCAAGATTGCATCCTGGAGCATCCGCATGACATCGAGGTAGGGGCGGGGACATTCAACCCGGCAACCTTCTTCGGCTGCTTGGGGGAAAACCCTTGGCGGGTAGCTTATGTAGAACCCAGCCGCAGACCCACGGATGGTCGTTACGGGGATAATCCGCTTCGAATGCAATTTTATTATCAATACCAGGTTATCCTTAAGCCCACCCCTGATGACATACAGGATGTTTACCTGGCGAGCTTGGAAGATTTAGGAATAAATTTGCGCGAGCATGACCTACGCTTTGTAAAAGACGACTGGCAAAGTCCTACTTTGGGTGCTTGGGGATTGGGTTGGGAGGTTTGGCTTGACGGCATGGAGATCACTCAATTTACCTATTTCCAGCAGATGGGGGGAATTGATTTGGAACCAATTTCCGTCGAGCTTACCTACGGTCTGGAAAGAATTGCCATGTTCATCCAGGATGTGGATCATTTTGCCGATCTGAAATGGTCAGATACGGTCACTTATGGTGAACTTAAATTGGAGCCGGAACGGGAATTCTGCGAATATAACTTTGAAAAGGCTACCATAGATACGGTTCTCAAGCTTTATGATTTAAACGAAAGTGAAGCAAAAGCAAGCTTGAGAGAGGGATTGATATTTCCCGCTTATGATTACACTCTCAAATGCTCACATCTATTTAACATCTTGGACGCTCGAAAGGCCTTAAGTATCACCGAACGAGAGAGGTATATACAGCGCATTCAGAACCTGGCAAAAGGTTGTGCGAGGGGTTATCTCAAGCTTGGCTCAAAGGAAGCAAAACGGGCGGTTGGGGAGTAAAAGATGCCCAAAGATTTGCTGCTAGAAATAGGGACCGAGGAGATTCCACCTCAAAAGCTACCCACCATCAGTGAAAAGCTAAAGGGTGATCTGGTAAGTAAATTTGAAGAAAACTACCTTCAATTTACCGGTTGCGAGATTTATCATACACCCCGGCGCCTGGTCAGCCTTATAAAGAAGCTTGAAGAGGAACAGATTGATCGGACCAACCAGATCAAAGGCCCTCCCAAGTCAGTAGGCTTTGACAATCGAGGAGAACCCACAAAGCAGGCTGTAGGTTTCTGTCAAAGCCATGGGGTTAAAGTTAGCGATTTGACCATCAAAGAAACCCCCAATGGAGAATACCTCTTTTTGGAAGAGCCGGTGGAGGGGGCCAAGACAGCAGAAATCCTTCCATCTGTATTGAAAGAACTGATAGTAGATTTATCCACCGAAGAGGCCATGCGTTGGGATAAAAGCGGCTTAAAGTTTATCCGTCCCATACGGTGGATTTGCTGCCTGTGGGGAGAAGATACGGTAAGTTTTAAGGTAGGCAACCTGAAATCTAGTAATCTAACTCGGGGACATAGGTTTTTTGGTCGCAAAAAAATTCAAGTGGCGAAGGTAGCCAATTATTTTGAAAGCTTAAAGGAAAACTACGTAATCCTTGATCCTAAAAATAGAAGGTCCAAGATCGAAAAGGCACTGGAGGATGTGGGTCAAAAGATAAACGGTAAATACGAACAGGACCAAGAGCTTGTAGATGAGATCACAAACAGTACTGAATACCCGACTCCGGTCGCCGGCGAGTTCGGCGAAGAATTTTTAAAGCTGCCTCCCGAAGTATTGGCAACTACCATGAAAGAGCAGCAAAAATTTGTCCCTTACATCCGTAACGGAAAAGTGATACCCTATTTTGTGGGTTTTCGGGATGGTACTTCCCAGGGGGTTGAGGAGATCAAAAAGTGGTATCAACGGATACTCAAATCAAGGTTGGCCGACTCTCAGTATTTTTTTGAAGAAGACAGAAAGAGGAGCCTGGCGGAGTGGTCAAAGGAGCTAAAGTCAGTCATATTTATAGAAGGTCTGGGCTCAGTTAAAGATAAGGTAGCTCGAATGAGGCGTTTTGCGACTGAAATAGGTAAAAGGGTCGGGTTTACTAATTTGGATGAGATAGATAGGTGTGCCTTTTTATGCAAAGCGGATTTATCTTGCGGTCTGGTGAATGAATTCCCCAGCTTGGAAGGAAAAATGGGGGGTATATATGCGAGATTGGATGGAGAGACCGAGCTTGTATGGAAGGGGATATACGAACATTACCTTCCCCGCACTAGGACAGATGCTTTGCCCGAACAGGAGACGGCCATGGCCGTCTCCTTAGCTGACAAGTTGGATACCGTGGTGGGTTCTCTTTTAATTGGGGAAGAACCTACCGGATCCAAAGATCCTTATGGCTTGCGAAGAAAGGCAAACGGGATAATCAGGATTTGTATTGAGAAGGAAATAGACCTTGATTTCTTTGAGCTGATCAAGGATACAAAAGAGCTATACGAAGTATATGATATAAAAAGTTCTTACCAGAAAGTAAAAAATTTCTTCCAGGATAGGCTTTATCAATTTCTCCTGAATCATTACTGTATAGATTATGACATACTGGATTGTGTTACTCACAAACCGCATGGGAATTTCTGGACCGTTTATCTTAGGGCTAAAAGTCTGGAATCAATTCGGGAAAGGGAGGAGTTCGAATCTCTCATCGTAGGTTTCTCTCGGGCCAAAAATATAGCGGAAGATGGAAAAGAGAAGGAATTTGATAAAAGTCTTTTCAAAGAAGACGCAGAAAGAAACCTATGGCGAGCCTATCTAAAAGCAGAGTCCAAGATAGAAGATTTACAAGAAACCCGTGATTACCGTTTGATTCTAGAGCATCTGATATCTCTGCGGGAGCCGGTGGATAAATATTTTGATCAGGTCCTGGTGATGGCTGAGGATAAAAATTTGCGAAAAAACAGATTAGCATTTTTACGAAGTTTAGTAGATTTATTTTATAAAGTTGGCGACCTTTCCAAAATTGTAGTAGAAAACCAGGATCAGAAGTAGAAGCCCAATATCTTCGCTACCCAACAAAACTTTCGCAAAGCTCTACCCCCTCGTCTTGATAGGAAAGACCCTTAACCGACAATGCTTTCCCTTGACAAGAGAGTATATTTATTGTAAGATATTTTTGAATAATCAGAAATATTAACTTATTAAGATTACTCTGATTTTAGTGGGGGTATGAAATTGGCAAAGACAGAAGTAAATGGGCGGACGAAACCCGGAGAAAACCCAAATTGCTGTGATGTAGAATCGGTTATTAGCATCGACGAGAGGGGTCAGATGGTTCTACCCAAATCGGTGAGGGATAAGGCGGGGATTAAAGCGGGTGATAAATTAGCAGTTGTAAATATGAAAAAGGATGGAGAAGTTTGTTGTATTGGGTTGATTAAAATTAAAGAGATTTCAGAGATGGTAGAGAACATACTTGGTCCTCTCATGAAAGGAATAGGTGAACGATAAAGGGGGCAATCAAGGATGGATGAAAAGATCAAAAAGAAAGTAAGAGAAAGATACTCGAAGATAGCTAGAGAAAAATTCAGTTGTTGTTCTACTTGCGGTCCTTGTGTAACTTTTGAGCAAGTCAAGAAAGTGGGTTATTCAAAAGAAGAACTCGGCGATATTCCAGAATCCGCCGTAATGGGTTTAGGATGTGGTAACCCGACGGCATTAGCGGATTTGAAGGAAGGAGAGAGGGTCTTAGATCTGGGATCAGGGGCGGGGATTGATGTATTTCTGGCCGCCAATAAAGTGGGGTTGGGAGGATATGTAGTAGGTGTCGATATGTCCGAGGAAATGGTAAGAAGAGCCAACAAAATAGCAAGGGAGAATGGCTACGAAAGGATAGAGTTTAAGCATGGGGAAATCGAAGACTTACCGCTTGATGATAATACTGTCGATGCAATTGTCAGTAACTGTGTTATAAACTTATCTCCAGATAAATTGAAAACATATCAAGAGGCCTACAGAGTTTTAAAGCCGGGTGGAAGAATCCTAATTTCCGATCTGGTTACAGAAGAAGATCTGCCGGAAGATATAAAGAGCAGTTTTGAGGCTTGGGCTGATTGTATCGGGGGAGCCTTAGAAAAGGGGAAGTATATGAATACTATTCGAAAAGCGGGATTTAGCGACCTAGAGATCATATCTCAGAACACCTTCGATAAACCGGACCTGGACCGTAGATTGGTTGGAAAGATCACCAGCGTGAAAGTAAGGGCTTACAAAATTTAAAAGGGGATTGGAAGACATACAGGTCTATTCTGATGTTTCTATGCATTTCCAAAGATCCAAGGAGAATTGAGAGACCGCGAAGAGTTTAACGGGGCCCCGTTGCATCATTTAAAAAAGTACTCGAAACACCTATCGTTGCCTCACTTAAAAAGGTACTCCAAATCCTTAGCATTTTGCTTCTCTTTACTGGCATCTCTCTTACGCTGATTAACCCTCTCCAGCTCCTCCTGCAGCCTGGTGATCTTCCTCTTTAGGGCTGCCGGGTTTAGCTCCTCGTATTCCTGTGCAAGCGCATCCTTGGCTTTTTTATCTATAACCGGCGACTCTAGGACTCTCCTAAAAGGAGTCTTAGCCCGATCATACTTCTTTTTTACCTTGCTTCCAACTCTCCTCTTTTCTACCAATTTCATTACCGGCTGAAAGAAGTTAGTATAAAGCCTAACTGAATCATAAAGTCTGTTTAGTATCTTAAGCTCCTCTTCGGTGTCATATCGCCGGTAGCCTACCGCTTTTCTTACCACCGACCAGTTCTTCTGCTCTACAAAGCAACTGTCGTTCTTCCGATAAGGCCTAGCCCGGGTAAAGCCCAAGTTCGACAGTAAATAGGTAAAATCCAAGATGTCAACTCCAGCAAAGCCCATGGTTAGGGGGTCCCAAGTCTCAGAACCCCAAAAAGGCATAGTAACAATAGATATATACCTTCCCTTGACATCATATCTAATAAGTGCTATAATGGTAGGTACAATCTCTTCTATGCTTCTACGAAGCTTCGAAGAAGCGAAGTACGAGGTATTTAAGAAAAACTTCAGCTACCACCAAAGAAGGGAGGGTTACCTACAGCTTGCCCATAACTACTGGGATAGCGAGGCTGGATACTCTAAACCCAAAGTTATTTACTCCTTTGGGAGGGAGGAGGAAGTAGACCGAGAGGCTTTAGAGCGACTTGTATCCAGCATCAACCGCTACTTGTATCCGGATAAGCCAATCTTTTCTCAAAAAGAAGATGATGAATTCACCTTTGTTCAGGCCAAACACTATGGCGGGACCTATTTTCTGAACGAACTCTGGAAGCGGTTTGAATTTGACTCCATACTGAAGGAACTTCTTACCAGTAGAGAGTACGAGGTGGATGTAGAAAGGTTAATTTATACTATGGTGGCCAATAGAGCCCTGGACCCTAAAAGCAAACTGGGTGTAGAAGGGTGGGTAGAAGACAAGGTATTTATCCCTGACCTGGATAAAGTATCGGTACAGAACCTGTACCGGAGCATGGATTTTCTTTTGGAGGGTAAAATCCAAGCTGGAGAGAAAAGTATTCGATATAGTTGCCCATCTGTTAAATCTGGAAGTGGATCTACTTTTTTTCGATACCACTACAACTTACTTTGAAGTCGACTCTGGCAAAGCAGCCAAGGAGGAACTCAGAAAGTTAGGCTACTCCTAAAGATAAACGTCCCGATCTGTTACAGGTAGTTATTGGGCTTGCTGTTACCCGGGAGGGCATCCCCATAAAAAGCTGGGTTTGGCCGGGCAATACCCAGGATATGTCGGTGATTAAAGAGGTAAAGAACGACCTTATTGGCTGGAGATTGGGCCGGGTGATAAGTGTGGTTGACTGTGGTTTCAGTTCGGAGGAAAACTTACGTTACTTGCAGAGAGCAGGCGGTCATTACATAGCTGGGGAGAAGATAAGATCCGGTAAGGATGAGGTCAAAGAGCCCCTTTCCCGTCCTGGTCGGTACCAAAAGATCAAGGATAACCTCAGGATAAAAGAAATTACGGTTGGTGATGGGGAAGCCAGGACCCGGTATGTACTGGCCTACAACCCCCAGGAGGCTCGAAAACAAAGGCATGAGCGGGAAGAGATAGTGGCCGAGATTAAATCCCGAATCAAGGGTTTAAAACAACCTCCAGATAGCGAACATACAAAAGCCATGTGTGAGCTTAGATCACATCCAGTGTACAGCCGTTACATACGACAGCTTAAGGACGGACGTCTAAAGCTCAACAAGACCAAAATACGAAAGGATAAAAAGTATGACGGCAAGTATTTAATCAAGACCTCTGATGATACGCTTACCGCTGGCGATGTTGCCCTGGGCTACAAGCAGCTTGTGGATATCGAGGCTGCTTTCCGCACCATAAAGCAAGAGCTAGAGATAAGACCTATTTACCACCGGTTAGAAGAACGGATACGTGCTCACATACTGTTATGCTGGCTGGCTCTGCTTCTGGTCAGGGTTGCGGAAAATGCTACCGATATGACCTGGAAAAGGATCAGGGATGAGTTGAAAAAGATCCAGGTGGGAGAATTTATTTTTGATTCTGGCCAGGTTTTTCAACGTACGGAACTAACTAATAGACAGCTTAAGATCCTTGATGTCATGGGGATTGAGAAGCCATCGAGGTATCCTCAAATTAACCAAAATACATAGTAACAAGTTAAATGATGAACATAATCCTGATAAACCCCAATACTACAGTAATTAAAGGTCCTTTTTTGCCTTGTGACTGTCGAACTCGGGTTAGAATTCGATCCAGTTTCTCAACCATATTCTCACCCCGATCTATTGGTTCAAATGACCCAGTAATAACTCAATTGATTTATAATAACATGGCACAGGACAAATGTCAAGAAATTTAGCAAAATACTCTCTACACCAAGTTGCATTCTCATATCTGAAGGAAATTACATTTAGTTTACAAATGTCCTTGCCTCTTAAGGCTTGCAGTCCTTTGTTTGCCAAAAATGATGTGGTCTAGCAAACGCACATCAATTAGTTCTAATGCTTCTGCAATTCTTTCGGTTATATCCAGATCTTCCTTGGAAGCTTCCACTTTTCCTCCGGGGTGGTTGTGAACTAAGATAACTCCTTTTGAATTCTTTTTTACACAAGATTTAACAATTTCTCTTATACTGGTAGGAATTTCATCTATGGAGCCTTGGGAGAGTATTTCCTCCGCTATTAGCTCATTAGAATTGCTTAAATGCAGTATCCGCAGCTCCTCTCGCTCTAAATTCTGAAGCTCCATACCGAAATGATTAACTACGTCGTTGTAACTTTCAATCTTCTCACCTATCTCTATTTCTTCCTTGGAAAATCTCTTAGCCAGTTCAAAAACGGCGAGAATCTGTCCCGCTTTCACTTCACCTATGCCATCGTATTTACATAACTCCTGAACTGAAGAATTGGATAAATGCTTGAAATCGAAATCGGATAATATCTGATGAGAAAGGTCTAAGACGTTCTTACCTTGGGTGCCTGCCCTAATTACTAGAGCCAGTAATTCAGATTTGGTAAGTCTTTGAGGGCCATGTTTTCTTAGTTTCTCTCTAGGTCTGTCATCTTTAGGTAGGTCTTTAATAGTGTATTCGACCATTTGGTTTCGGGTTTGCAGAAAACCAGATCCTCCTTTTATTGTTATTTTCTCATCGTTTTAATCAGAGCTAACTAATTTCGTAACTTTCCTCAATTAGAGGCTTTGATCCCTCAAGTTGATTAAAATTCTGGATTCTAAGTTCAAGATTTCCAGTACCATAATGTCCAATGTCACTTACATCTCTGGCAAATGAGGGTGGAGTATCTAAATCATCATAATCCTGCTTGAGATATATTAGAAGTTCCGAAGATTGAGTTTTCAGTTCCAGGCAAGCAAAGTTTCTAATTCTTTTATAGGCATAGTAATATTTGAGTTCCTTTTTCTGTACATCATCTCCCAAAGCGAAAACAAAATCCTCAAATTCTTGAAAGAGTTCTTTCAGGTCTGAGCTAGCCTCCTCATAATACTCACCTACAGTTTTATATTCTCCAGGTGGAGATTCTGAAATTTTACTTTCGGTTTGAACTGCATTTACGAGTTGAAATGAGATCAGGTTGTCCTCAAATGTTTTGAAAGTAATAAGTTCGATATTTCGATCGATTTGCTCAACGGCATAGCTATCGTATTTGGTAAACTCTGAAGCAACACACAATAGACGAGGAGAACTCCAGTCGATTTCAGTATCTTGATCAATTTGGTCACGTACTAATATCTCGAAATCTCCATGATGATCCGATAGCCAATCCAGGTAATATAGACCTTGGTTTATTACGTTCTGATTCTTTTGACGTTTATACTCGATAATAATTGGGGAGTTGTTTTCATCAATACCCAATGTGTCAATCCTTCCACCATGCTTTGTTCCGGTAGAGTATTCACTTGCTAGAAAGCGAATACCAAAAAATTCCTCCAGATTATTTTCTACTACCTTCTGAATTTCTTTTTCCAAGCTGACAAAAGAGGAATTTAACTCTGCTGCTTGACCTTGTTTCAATTTGAAAAGCTTGATGTCGGGCATTTATTATCGCCTACCTACAATTAAAATGTAACATGGATAAGATATCCAGGCAAATTTTGATCTTGATGTTTACCTTAAAGTTTTAGTGAAGTTATTAAATGCTGGTTTCTGGAATATAGGCGCAGTGTATATTAGTTCTTTTGCCGTGCTTGACGGTGCTTTCGACGTGTATGTTTTCTTCCCTGTAACCTATATCTTCTAGTACATCAGAGCGGTGGAAGTGCCTTTTCAGCACTTCTTCGTTCACAACCGGGGTCTTGTTCGGCTTTTTTGCGGATTTCTTGAAAGGAGCTGCTGATTGAGGAAGCAGAGATGTTAACTATCCTCCTTAAGTTCTACGTTTCTAGCGAATGTTATTCCGTTGGATTTAGAATAATTTAGTTTGACTATTTTCCCAACCAACTTATCCTCTAGCTTAGAGGCGAGTTTTCCCTCATCAAGAGAATGTGCTTGTTCAATTGACAAGCCGGCAACTTTGGAAGCCTCTTCTCCACTGAATTCAACCTTCTTGACCCCCGATCCATCCTTTACGGCCAGGCCTATCCTGATGTCCCTTACGGGTTCAATTTCTGCATGGACCACACAAATGTTTTCTTTAACTGTTCTGTTGCAGGTAGGACACTTCAAGATTGCCCCTGACCTAGGAGTAAGGACCAATATTTCACCTTCCAAAGTGTCCGAGCGCTTGACTTCTATGTCTTCGCTATCCAAAGGTTTAATTCGGCTTTTCTTGTTTAGTTTAAGTTGGGGTTCCCCTTTCCAACTGTCAATTACTACATTATCGATAATATACGCTTTCCCTTCCTCTAGCTTGGGGGAGATCGGATTTTTGCCAGGAGATGAATTTAATAGTTCCGGTCCCGTCACCAAGAAGGCCAATTTGGGAGATGGAGGGAGAATCTGAGCTCCAAAGTTCCACGACTTTAGCTTTTACAGCTATCCAACTATCCGGCTGTAAGCCTTTAATATTCTCGATCTTCAATTCCTTAGCCAACCGCGATCACCACATATCGCTACTTTAAACTTTTTTTCAAGCTAATTTCATCCGTTATGCTCTTTTTAGTCTAATGTTTAGGGAGGCAAAAACGCAAGGGAAGTGAGGGTATCGATGACAAAGGCTTAAGAGAACAGGTTGATGGTTTTTTACTATGGAATGCTTCACCCTGTGGAATAGCTCCCTGATAAGCTTCCTGCTTATTCCACGGGGTAAAGTCTTCCGCTACGCAAAATCTTTGAAAAATGTTAATTTATGGATACAGGCCTGGATAGTAGAAATTGGTAATTGAGAAAGAAATGACTAACCGGGGAAAATATCGGTTGTGGTAAGAGATTAAAAAACTTCGCTTAAAGTGATTTGCAGGCCTTTAATTATAGGGGATTTTAAGGTTTGGTCTTCTCCGAATACCTCAAACCGTTGATACCCACCTTCCCCAAGCTGTAAAACTTCAACCGTCTTGTCCTTTAAATCTGCCAGCCAGTACTCACCTACTCCATGCTTAGCATATAATGACTTCTTCCAAGTGCGGTCCCGTTCTTCGGTTGCCTGGGAGAGGATTTCAATTACCAAATCCGGCGCTCCTTGGATATTGTCTTCAGTTATGATATGAGAACGCTCTTTTGATACGAATAAGATATCCGGTTGTAAGACCGTTTCTTCAGAAAGCACCACATCGAAAGGGGCATCAAAAACTTCTCCTAAATCGTTTTCTTGGGTATAAAGTGATAGTTTGACCTCTAATCGTCTCGAAACTCTCTGATGATAAGTCTTCGGTGACGGAACCACAACTAATTCCCCCTCTAGAAGCTCATATCTTTTATCATTTGGAGCGTTTTTATAATCTTGGTAAGTAAATTTAACCTGAGATTTAGTATTTTTAACTCAACTTCACCCCCCTCCCTTTTGCACAAACCTGCTTACTAACAGGGGTT
>CAYUCE010000015.1:0-39750 GCA_964443275.1 uncultured Thermotogae bacterium
TTCTCCTCTAGGGGCTTTTTGCCCCTTTTATTTTTTGCCTAAGAGGGGGAAGTTGGGTTAACGAACTATTTAGTATCGAGGTCCCTCCCAAAACTAGTGAATTTCTTAAGGAAGCCGTCACCCTATATGGGACCCGAGTTAGAAATGCGCTCAGACTTCTTCATGTACCTCATCAATGGCGATTTGTTGGATCTGAGAAGCTTAGTGGAGGGTCATATTCTAGTCCCCAGTTAAAAACTACTATTTTAAGATGGGATGGGAATACCTTTGTGATTACAAGTACCCCCTCTGACGTTATTACACTTGCTAATCATCTTATCAGTAATCTAGGTAAGAAATTCAACACATTTGGAGAACAAGAGGCTGGAAGGATAATAGATAAATTAGGAAAATTGCAAGATAATATGAAGGTATTAGAAGATAAAGCTTCTTTATCAATAAGAGATTCAGAATGATCCATATTTTCGCACCTGCGGATGGCTATACCCACACTGTAAGGAGATATGGCGCAAGAAAAACCGCAAAGGAGATGAAATAATAATTCTTTATCTCAACTGATTTGAGACAAGGGCTAACATTCAAATATGTAAACTCTTATATTTGGTTGATCTTAAAAGATTGGGATGAGACAAGCAGATATAATCCTCTTGTATCAGAAGCAGAGGCTGAAGACTTATACTCTGCCGTTACTGGAAAGGAAAGCGATGTTCTAACATGGTTGAAAAAGTTATGGTAGGCGGCAACCTCTCTGATGAAATGATAAAAGCAGGCGAGGAGCTTGTTAAGCGGCTTGACAAAAGTGAGTTCCGTGTTAAGGCTGCATTTTGGTTTTTCCAGACTGATAACGAAGTGTGGCGACTTATAATTGCTTCACCCAAAGTGAAAGACAAAGGACCTAGACAAGCTTATAAGAGTATACAGGAAATAGTTAAACAGATTCCTTCTCAAAAACCTCGTATAGAGCTTCAGAATATCTCCGTCGTGGATAGCTCTCACCACCTGGTGTCATTGTTAAAATCCGCAATTAAAACAGGCACAGGCATATCAGGAATAAGGTTTTCTCAGAATACGATAAACGGTGAATTCATCGAGGATGCTTACATTTACCGCCTTACATAACCGCCAAAAACTGTACCCCTTTCTCTCCTCCACAGTTCACTAAGTGCTGAACAGTGAAGTTAACACCTTTATCTTCTTTTGCTGTTTAAGTTAGTAATAAATTTCTTAGATTTCCTCAATTCATATCTCAAAATTGATTTACAAAGCTCACCGATTTATAATTAGTTTGGACAGTTTACAAAGAATGTTAAAAGAGTATTTCGCTGATATTTTCGAACTACTCAAACTGGAGGTGACAGTGAGGAAATTACCTATCTGGATTGAAATAACACGTTCTTCCCAGGAGGATATAGATTATATTGATCTGAATCTATAAGTAATACCATGTGTTGTGTTGGAGGCTTTCTCTAATGAAATATCATCTCTAACAGATGCATTCATTTTTGATGTGAAAAGAGATCCTCAAATCCAATATCTAACCACCGAGCAGCAAGAATCCAAGATCGGAATGAGTTATACAATCTGCCAGAATATCGCTGAAATAAAAAATAATACAGTTGGATCCTTTTACGACAGATACAAGGACCTTCTCGCTGTTATGAAAATTGGACAGCCTGATTTCCTGCAAGAATTGTGTCATTTAAGTGACTTGCGAAATGCTCTCGTTCATTTCCGATTATGCGATGTTCCTATTGTTGAGGACGAAGGCGGGATTATACGGTATAGCCAAGAACCACCAGAAGTTTTTGCACATTTAAAATCCCACCATATAGAAAAAGGTTGGCCAGTAGTTGCGACTGATACTGAGAGCAACAGTGTGGAATGGACTTTAAGAGTCTCAACGAATGCTATGGCAATTTGGTCTCTTACACTTACGCTGGACGCAATTATGTACGTGTTAAATAGTCTGCCAGGTGAAGAAAGGTATACGGATTTCATTCGGATAAGATACAGGGCGCGCGACGAGTCATTTAAAAATATATTTACAAAGGGTAAATGCGATGTACAGGAATGGAAAACCCAATTATTTGAAAGTATAAAGTCAAATGGCCGCCAAAGCTAGCTCAAGGGTAGATAACATCATATCTCTTTACGGCAGAAAAGCGAGCCGAGCCTGTCGGGAAATGGGCTCTGTTAGAAAGTTTGCAATGTATGAGTATGTGATAGCGGGCAAGTTTCGTGCTTGTCTTCGGTAAGCTGCGTTAGGAATATTCGGAATGTCATGTGAAATAGTATTAAGCACCCAAGTTGTTCTGCCTTATTTCGGTGTTTCAAAAGCCTTCCCGAGATCTCAAAGGAAGTCGAAAGAAGGAGAGTGATATAATCGAGAAGTGTAATAGCTTATGCCATGATTCAAAACCCCTCATTGTTCTCACAAGTCCTATTTTAGAGGAGTGATTTCTGATTATGGATCCGGAAGAATTTAAAAAGAAGAAGAGAAAAGTTGCTGGTATTACCAAAGTAGAGACACAACGAGTTTACCTAAATCCAGAATACACTATTAAAACCTTTGAAAATACGAAGACTACAAAAACTGCGTGGGTGCGAGTTGCAGAGATAAGCTCAGATAAACCAGGAAATCCCGCTTTTATCCTGAGATGGGATAAAAAAGCCGACACTATTGATGCTGATATACATCTTAACCGGGACAAGCGTAACGATCTCTGGTCCAAACAGGGTTATACAGGACATCATCCCCAAAAGGTTAAAGATAAAATTTTTAATGTAAAAATTGAGACACCACAAGGGCTCATCTACGAGGGTGAGCTAAACATTGGGCTTCTTATCGAGCAGCAAATGAAGTTATCTGTAATTTTTACAGATAATGTTGAAACTGAACATCAGAAAAGTGGCAAGTAAATTTTGTTCAAATCGCTAAAATGCTCATCTCTTGGCAAGTTGTATAAAAGGGCTAAAGATAGGTTAGGAAGGTAGTATACTATATCCAAAGCACAATAATGAAAAAAGCTTCGAGAATACGGCTATTTAAGAGGAGGGGGAATTCAAAACTATCCATAATTGGAGAAAAGGGAATGGTATACCTCATAAGCGGGGGGACATTGAATTGTCCGACTAGATTGCAATTGAATAAGCGCCTTACGCTAAATGTGTCGATCCCAGAGATTATCGGTTCAAAAGACACAAACTATAAAATCCCTGTATGTTTCCTTCCCAACCCACGGGAACACTTTTTAACAAAGAATATATTGTACCGTAAAATCTGCAGATTAGGTTGAGAGAAGAGGCCGATCATGCAACTCAATGAACAACAACAAGAGTTCGTTAGCCATATTGAAGGATCTGGGATATTACATGCTCCCGTAGGTACGGGGAAAACGCTGGCTTTAGCAGAAAGGACTGCAACAGCGATCCAACGCGGGATCAAGCCTGACAAAATTCTCTGCCTCACCTTTACCAACCGCGCTACCCAAGAGATGAAGGAGCGAATTACTCAGTCCTGTGGAGAGAGAGCTAATCGTGTTCGGGTAAGCACATTTCACAGTCTGTGCGCTTGGATGCTTCGAGTTGAAGCACATCGACTCGCTTTACCCGCTGATTTCACGGTAGTAGATGAAGATGATTCGCGCGAGATATTGCGTCGGATCGTGCAAGAACGAGGCCTTCGACTAAAGATTAGGGCTTCAAGTGGGGATATATTCCGTGAGCTATTTCGCCGAATCGAAAGGTGTCTATCAGATGTCACTGCCGAACAACTAGCTTACCTTCCTGAGGCAAACCTTATCGCGGGAGAATATCCCAGTGAGTTTTTCACCGACCTCCCGGAGGTAGATAGGTACGTTGCATTAGAATACGAACGGTGGTTGACTTCGGAACATTATGTTGACTTCCCAAATCTCATTCTGTTTACCCGAGCCATGTTGCTACGTAACTCGGAGATCCGAGACTATTGGTCCCGTCGGTTCACAATGGTTCAAGTGGACGAAATGCAAGATACACACATGAACGAATACGAGGTCCTTAAGATCCTCACTTATAGAAGCCAGAATATCGTGTTGGCGGGGGACTATGACCAAACGATATACGAGTGGCGCGGCTCCGAGCCCAAGAAAATAGAAAAACGTTTCAAGAAGGATTTCCCGAATGTTCGGGGGTTCACCTTTCGAACGAATTACCGGGCAACCGAATTGCTTCTTAAAACATCGGCGAATGTCGCCGCGTCATATAGCAACAACGATGTCCCATGCCTGGGCACCGCTACTAAAACCGGTAGACCTATTATCGTTCATTTCGCGGCCTCTAGCAACGAAGAAGGAGAATGGATTGCCCGTCAAATCGAGAAGATCAGAAGGGAGAACTTTTATGAACAGAACAATCCACTTCCATTGCATCAAATCGCAGTGTTATCCCGAACCAATCAGCGGAGGAAGGCAATTTCCAAGGTTTTCCGCAGTCGGGATCTGCCACACTTGACCGTTGAGCAATACGAATTCTTCCGCCGCCAGGAAGTGAAGGACGCATTGGCCTACCTGCGTCACTTGCTTAATCCCTACGATAGCAGCAGCCTCCAACGGATTCTGAAAAGGCTTCCACTTGGGATTGGTGAGGCCGCGTTCAAGCAGGTGCGGGAGGTATATGAGAGCGGACTTCGATTGGCTGATCTGGCCTCGGTAAAGACTCTCGACTCAGGTGACCCGTTCGGGGCAATCAAAGAGTCCTTATCTAGTGGAACCGTCACCGTATTCGATCTTGAAACTACGGGGATTGAGTTAGGCAAGGATGAGATTGTTGAGCTGTTTGCTTTAAAATTGCACCGAGGACAAAAAATATTAACATTCCATAGGTATCTCAAACTACATGATCTAAAAACTGTTGGTGATTCGCAACGAATCCACGGCATCAGTGATGATTACCTAAATGCAAATGGTATTCAACCAAGTCAAGTCCTTAAAGAATTCGGAGAGTTTGCGAATGGTTCCCTGTTGGTGGGGCACAACGTCGGCTTCGATGTCAAGATGGTCAATTCATATGCCCGGCGCCTAGGGATAGATCTGAATTTTTCGGAATTTGCTGACACGTTGGAGATTGCCAAGCGGTTTGTTAAGCTCGAACGATATAGATTGGAAGATCTTGCTCGGCATTTCGATCTGGACACACAGCCCACTCATAGAGCATCGGACGATGCAATGACAACTTGGAAACTCTTGCAACATTTGATTCCACTCGTGGAACCAGGTGAATCAGAGAGACGAGCCGTCATCCGAAGACTCTACAAAAAATTTCTACCAATATCCAAAAAGATAAGGTCACTCAGGTACCGGTTGCACACCAAAAGACCGCATGAATTTCTTACATGCATGCTTGAGAAGTCTGGTTTGCTCACTTACTACCAGAGAAACGAGAGACGATTGGAGAATCTGCGTGAGCTATGGCGTGTGTTCAAGGCTTGGGATGATCCCAGCATGGATGAACTGGGTTCGCTGAAAAATTTGGTTAACATGGGGGCTCTGGCAAGAAATCTTGATTTAGCTGACAAAGAGCTAGATCGCGTTCGGATCCTCACCATCCATCAAGCAAAAGGACTTGAATTCGATGTTGTTTTCCTTGCTGGACTTACAGACGGTGAACTGCCGAATTTCCTTGCAGAGAAACAAGATGAAGAGCGGCGCATCTTCTATGTGGGTATTACTCGTGCCCGTGAGATGCTGTTCCTAACAGGCCATGCGTGGGACAGCAATTCCAATCACCGACGTAAGCCCAGTCCTTTCTTCAGATTGATTGGTAACAACTGGGAGGAGTGGGATTCTGCCGCTATATCGCGGTTCTTCAAAAGTCAATAGGAATTAGCTTGCGCATCTAATCATTCCAAGCCAGCTGTTGACACGGTTTTCACCCACGAATCGGGACCGGTGTGAGTGGGTCATGAATCTTAACCCAATCTTTTACTCACATTTCATTTCATTATGATACGCCAGAAGTACTTAATTTACCTTTGTGCAAACACCTTTGAAATCCTGAAAAAGCCAAGAAGCACCAGAATGGGATAGACCTACTTGCTTTCCAACCTTTGTTTTTTAGACAAGTACATTTCTTCAGCAAACAATATAGTTGCGAGCTCTCTTGCCCTTGGAATCAGGAATTTCTTTCCAAGGTATTTCGTAATAGTTGTAAAACCTAGTTTAGAATGAAGATTATCTCTAAAAGCAAAAAACTGGTTAGTAGTCGGAGCTTAAAACATATAAGTATACTCGAAACTTGGACTATCTTAAGAAATAAAATTAATACTATATTTTGGAATGGGGTACCTAAAATACGAATTTAAAGATTTTTAGGGAAAATCCCACGACCTCCCCTTTAGCAAAGGGTTGCTCTATTCACTGAGCTACAGGTCTATCATTAACATCTTACCGTTCCATAATATGATTTTCAAATTGGATTAAATGAGCTTACCTAGAAGGAAAGTTAGTGTAAAACCAGATGTTTACCTAATAATCCCAGAAACACAGTATTCAACCATACTTTGCCCGCTCCCATGGCTTATAGTTGCTTCCTACTACCAAGAGGCAAGATCTTTAACAAATCTACGCCTATTACCACTTGCAACCCAACAAAGAAGGATTTATCGGAATAGCAATCACCGCTGCAGAGTATTGGTAGCCGGTTGGACTAACCTTAATTACCAATTTCAACTTCCTTCCAAGACGCTTAATCGAGTCAAGAAAGGCGATCCCAGTCATACGGGCATCAGGGGATGCTCTATGGTGCTGTCCTTCAATTCCAAGCTTCTCTGTGACGCTTTCTAGTGAGTGACTTGATAGCTCAGGCAGTGCTCGCTCTGCAAAGTGATAAGCGTCAACCCACTCAAAGTATGGTAATTCCAATCCAAGAGATTTAGCTCCTGACTCTAAAAATCTCTTATCGAACTGGGTATTACTATAGGAAACAACTGGATATCCATCTAATTTATCCAGTACTATAGGGATGACGCTTTCAGGTAATGGAGCTGTCTGGAGCATCTCGGAGGTTATGCCTGTTAGGGAGGTTATGTATGGATCCAGTTTTCCTTTATAACGAACAAGGGAAGAATAGGTTTCTGTGATCTCACCACAGAGAAAATAAGCCCATCCAATCTCAATGATCGAGTCCGAATTTACGTTTAATCCAGAGGTTTCAAGATCAAGTGCGTAAAATTCATACCTTTCCGGAAATAAATCGATTTCCACTTGCTCGTCAGGGTTGAGCTTTACAGTAGAAAGGTTTGGTACTGTTTGCAGGCCGATGTTGCTTTTTACTTGAATTTGGAACTTACGCGGAGCGGGGCTTGCGTTATATACAGTGAGAGTATGGAATCTGGCTCCCTTTTCGATCTTCAGTCCACCACTTTGAATAATAAGAGCTCCGATTGAGCTACTGGACGGTGAAGGAGGTGTGACCCAAAAATCTAAGTCATTATTTCCCTTGTATTGAAAGGGTCTACTTATGTCGGCTCCTGTTTTTCTACTTAGTGCTCCCCCACCATTCGGGGGTGAAGCCGGAGTACCCAAGGACAGATGGGTTTTACCCCATCCGACTGCATCAACGATATCACCTCGTCTAGGATCACTATCCAGAATAGCAACGGTACCAGCCTTCGCTCGGATCATCTTTCTGGCATAGACATCCCAATCGGTTGCTGGACAACTCCTCGACGTGTCGCAACCGAAGGTGACTAAGAAAAAACTGTGAGGCTGAATTACCGCTCCATTGGGGAAGATCTTCTTTCGGTAAGGATTCTCCCATGAGTTTCTATTGGCTGAGTAGTAGCAGATATAGAATTTTTCTAAACTCGCCTCTTGATCCGTTGGGTTATACAACTCAACGAACTCAGGGTCATTTGCGGAGATTTCGGTTATCAGTATATTGGGATATTCATTGACAGCAAAAGAGGAACCAAGAAACGTGAAACTTACAATTACGACAATTAACAGATTTAGTTTAATTCTCCGCTTCGCTCTTTTCCAAAACATATTTATCTAAATTGTCTTCTTTTGATTGTACTATATCAAGAAAATGGCGAGAGATACTTAAATTCTGGCACAATCTTTTCCATTTCACCTTTTAGTTTATTCTACCACGCTGAAGCTATGTAGAAATTCATCTTTACTTAACTACCTTATGGAATCTTGAGAAAACCTAAGATGCGCAGGAATAGAATAGACCTACTTGTTTTCCAATCTCCTTTCAATCTCGGAAATAGTGTATCATTCCACTTTCTGTAAATACTTGAAATAGTCAATTTGGGCCATGGTCAAAGGTATTCTTCAGACTAACGGAACAACTATGTATTTTTGGTGTCCGTTCTCTGTATTTTTATATTGCCAAACACATATTTACCATTAGATAAAGAAGTCGATGTTGAAAACCTAATTAAATCCAGTTGGAGGGTTTAGTCACTTCCCCTCTCCACTTCCCGCTTATATGATTTGATAATCCACATACGTAAAAGAGTAGTATAAGGGATACCAATTTCCTGGGCGTAAGCCTTTAACCGGTTCACAAAATCTCTTTCTAGCCTAATTGAGACCACCTGTTTTTCGGGACGAACGAAAACTACGTCTTTAGCTTCTTCAAACTCGTCTAAAAATTCTGTAGTATCATGAGTATCCCAGAATTCTGCTTCTTCTTGAATAGATTCAAATTCAGGTATCTTGGATCCTGTCTTTGTGCTCATCATTTCCTCCTTTCCTTGTAGAATCTTTTTTCACTTGGTTCTAAATTCCGAGCTGTAATTACTCGAGCCTTGCCCTTGTCAATGGGTTCCAGCACTACCAAAATATAACGGCCTACATCGGTTTGTGAATAAACCAAATAGCGCAGCCGTTCACTCCCCTTAGGCCCCTTCAATACTAACCGGTTTTGATTAAAACAAGCTTCATCGACCTCTTGGGAAGTGAGTCCATACTTTCTCTCAACTTTTTCCAGTATTTCTTTATCCCAAACTAACTGGGTAATTCTTGGCAATGCTGATCACTTTCGACTATATTGTAATACATAATAGACACAAAACCAAGCGATTGTAAAAGTGACTTAACCGCGGTTGATTTATACAAGCTCGTTTTGAGATACCGCTTTAGCTGGGGCTAATTTCAGGTATTGAGGGTAGTCAAAATAACCTCTGAGTGTTGAGTTTGCTTACCCGCCCAATCAGAATCGAAGAGGTAAAAGAGAATAAATATATCCTAACCATGTTTCTTACGGGTCGCGTCGAGGGATGTGCCTTGAAACGAATTCTTTGACTTTTTGATTTAACTCTTCTGGATCGTTCAATCCTCCTTGGATTCTTGACAACACCCCTACTCTTCCAGCCGCCGAAAATATTTCTTAGGATCGATTACTTTAATCCCTTCATATCTTGCAAAATCCTTTGTTGGTTTGAAACATTGGTATGTAAATAATGAACTTTTAACGGATTAATTCCCACAGAAAGGTGGAATGAATTAAAGCCGGAGGAAATTAAGCCTGTAGAGGGGAATCCGAACAATAATTATGCTAAAACCAACATTTGCTTTTTTGGATGAATCCGGAAACTTAAGCCCCAATAGCCCAAACCGTTACTTTACTGTTGGTGCAATTATTGATAGTTATCCTGATGATTTAACAAAGAAGTTACATCTATCATTACAGAGTTTACAAGGGACATTAAGACGGGTTGATGATCCGAAGTTAGAATTCAAATTCTCAGCGGTTACTAAAACATCATTACCTGTTTATTTGAAGCTTATAGAGTTGCTTGAGCAATTTACTAGCTGGCGGTTCTGCTGCCTTATTGTAGATACAGAAGACGAAAAATACGCTCAACCGTCGAATGTACAAGAAATTTGGGAAGAGTATCTGAAATTTACAAAACTCTTACCCCAAAATAACTTGGCAAATGATGAGCGTACCGTCTTAATAGCTGATTACTACAGACAGCCTTCGGGAAAAGTCCATGAATTGGCAACCTTGCCGCAAGTGGTGCCTAACCTGGTTGACACTTTACAAGTTGAGAGTCAGGGTGTTCTACCGGTACAAGTTGCGGATGTACTGCTCGGGGCTTGCCTTTATGAGGGAGTGGGTGTTGTGAAATAGCAGTTAGGAGCTTAGTTCAATAGTAAATATTGCACATTTGGTTGAGGGGAAAAGTTGAAAACCGGCTCTTCTACGCTTCTACGACCTCTTCTACGCTTCTGCGAAGCTTGCGAAGCAGAGAGCTGCGAAGCAGCGAAGTACGAGTTGTGAATGTTTGACAAGCCGCCTTATCACCTAATCGAAGTCAAATCTACGCTGCTTTAGGTAGGTGTCTATTCTTTTTCGGGCAATATTTATGTAGTCGGATTCGATATCATAACCGATATAATTTCTTTTAGTTTTTAGGGCGGCAAGTCCGGAGGTCCCCGAGCCAATAAATGGATCTAAAATCACCTCATCTTGAAAGGTAAAGAGCTGAATCAAGCGGTAGGGAAGCTCCTCGGGGAAAGGTGCAGGATGGCCTACGGAAGTTGCAGATTCCGGTGGGAAAGCCCAAATACTTCTGGTAAAATCTAGAAATTCCTTTTTTGTGATGGTGCTTTTGCGGTGGTACGGATTTCTTCGGGAAAGAGTATCTTTACAAAATATGAGAATATATTCATGCTGGTCTCTCAAAACCGGGTTGACAGGGGACCTCCAGCTCCCCCAGGCAGTTCCACCCCCGGTTTGTTTGTCCCCGAGTCTTTGGAATATCTTCAGTCTAACATTAGTAAAAGAGGCTCAGAAATTCAATGCAAGACATGACCTCAATAGATGTTCATTTTTAATGGGACTTTGGGGTACTTGACGCTGGTTAACTTTTATGTTAACCTCCTATGAGGTAAGTCGCTTAATGAAGGCACACACTATTGAGCAGGGGAGATGGTTTACAATTAAGGTATTAACGACAAGCTCAGGTCGATCGTACTTTCTAGAATTTTATGATGATGAATTAGAAAAGCGTGAAAGAGCAAAAGTGTGATATTGGATTGAACGAAGGGCAAATCATAAGCAAATTAGAAACGAGCAGCGATTTAGCAAACTAGAGGATGATATTTTCGAGCTAAAACCCACGGATCAAGTTCGACTTCCTGGATTTTTTTATGGTGAAGGAGTTTTTATCATAACACATGGATTTAAAAAGCAGAAGCGAAAAACCCCCAGAAAAGAAATTAAGAAAGCAATAAATTGCCGAGATAGATTTTTAGAGAACCTAAATAGAAGGAGGAAAATATGAATTTCGAACAGTGGGCAGAAAGAGAAAAAGAGAAAGTTCGCAATGAACCCGAATACCTAGCTGAAGGATATTTTGCGGACATCACTGAACAAATCCTTGCTTACATGGAAAAGCATAATATTACCAGAGCTGAATTGGCAAGGCGAATGGATGTGTCAAAACCGTGGATCACTAAAGTGTTTAGAGATGATTCTAACGTGACTTTACTCACACTCGCAAAAATATCTAAAGCTCTCAGTATTGATTGGATGCTTAAACTAATACCTATGCGGGATGCGAATGCCCAAACAGATTCTCAATATTGCAGAGATCCCTTGCCTTTAGGTGAACATTTTTCGGGTACAATGCCCGTTGAAGTTCAAGCAGTAATACCTGCTGGTGTCATAGACAATGCGGTGACATTCTCATCAGAAGAAAATTACTTTGAATTTGAGGAAATGGAAAATAAAGATGATTCGATAGCTTCACAAAATAACCATACTAATAAAGAGTTAATCCACTCGGTGTAATTTTTTGCGATCTGTTTTCCATGAAGGGAGGTTTGTATATGAACCATAGTAAAGATCCCAAGGATGTTGTTGAAATCACCCAAAATGAAAAAGAAAAATTAAAAAAACGACTCCAAAAACTTGAAGAAAAACTAGAGGATGAAACTTGGGAAGATGATACTTTACAAGCTATTAAAGGAGCTGTTGAAGGAGTTCCTTTAGAAGGGTTAGAGCGGAATTTATGGGAGAACCTTAAAACATATATTAATGAAGATTCAGTTAGAGACCTTATACTAGATGTATTAGCAAATAATAACCCAAATATCTACAAGATGATAGGTGTTAAAGTCCCTCCAAAATGTTATGAATTTCTTAACAAGATAAGTAGACAATACGGAATTAAAGTGAAGCACTCAATAAAACGTCATTACGGGCCCGATGACTGGCGGTACATAACTTCCGAAGCACGAAAAGGTGGAAAGTACCAGGGAGCTCGTTTACACTCTAAAATTCTTAAGTGGAATGGGGACAGTTGCGTGATTACGAGTAACCCTCCGGACACCATAAAGCTAGCTAATCATTTCATTAAAAATTTGAGCGATAAATTCGAGGGATTTGATAAAAGAGAGTCTAAAATATTACTTCAGGAGCTTGATGAATTGAGAGATAGCATTGAGAAATTGCGAGAGAAAATCGCCTCACATATGTAATTTTGGATTAAGAATGGCTTCGCACAAGCAAAATACCCCTTCCGTCTCATTACGATCAAATTGGCTTACATGTAAATAGATGAATGGGACGGGAGTTGACATCTTGACTTTATATCAGTGAGATTGTGACATGTGAACTTCAAGGAACACTCTATCGTGAAATATATTGTAAAGGATGTGCCATAGAAGTTGAGGAAGAAAAGCTAGAGCTGATCCAGAGGGAACACTTTTGTTTACCCAACCCTTTATCACTCAATCAAAGTCAAATCTGCGCTGCTTTAGGTAGGTGTCTATTCTTTTTCGGGCAATATTTATGTAGTCGGATTCGATATCATAACCGATATAATTTCTTTTAGTTTTTAGGGCGGCAAGTCCGGAGGTCCCCGAGCCAATAAATGGATCTAAAATCACCTCATCTTGAAAGGTAAAGAGCTGAATCAAGCGGTAGGGAAGCTCCTCGGGGAAAGGTGCAGGATGGCCTACGGAAGTTGCAGATTCCGGTGGGAAAGCCCAAATACTTCTGGTAAAATCTAGAAATTCCTTTTTTGTGATGGTGCTTTTGCGGTGGTACGGATTTCTTCGGGAAAGAGTATCTTTACAAAATATGAGAATATATTCATGCTGGTCTCTCAAAACCGGGTTGGCAGGGGACTTCCAGCTCCCCCAGGCAGTTCCACCCCCGGTTTGTTTGTCCCAAATTACTTCGCCCCTCATTATATATCCAATTTTTTCCATAATCTCTATAACATAGGCATGGAGTGGGATATAAGGTTTTCTACCCAAGTTTGCAATGTTGATGCAAGCTCTACCGCCGGGGACCAGTACGCGATACACTTCTTGGAACACATTTTGTAGGAGGTTAAGATATTCTTCTAAAGTAAAGTCCTTATCATATTCTTTACAGGCATTGTAAGGGGGTGAAGTTACCATCAGATGCACACTACTGTCGGGAATCTCATTCATACGCTCGCTTGATGAACAAAAAATCTTATTTAAATACTCTTTGGGGACCTCATTTTCCTCATACTGGACATCCTCATCAATTCTCTTGCCTTCATAGAGCTTGCTTGCATAGAAAAGTGAAGAATCGTGGCTGGACCTCTGTGATACTCCAAAGGAGCTAGTCTCGGTACCCTTTTTCTTTTTATCAGCCATTTACACTCCCCCGGCTTTATATAACTTGTCAAAAAATTCCTGCCCAATTTCTTTATGCTCTTTTGATAGATCTAGTGATTTTATGAGTTTTCCAAGATCGGGCTTCCCAAGCATTGAGCTAAAGAATATTATATCCTCTTTCACTAAATTTTTAACAAAACGCTTAAGTTCATCCAAGGAATCCATTCTCAAAAAGCCTTTCCCATCACTTTCCTTTGGATTTCTTTCTTCGCTATCGGAGGGGTCAACCACCAGCGGATTAGGAGTCAAGGATAAGTACTTTTGCACAATCCCGGAAGCTACAGAGGCATCTATGTTATCCAGATAGCCTTTGGGCGGTGGAGAGTTACCGATAACAATAAAAGGTACAGTATTGGATTTGGGATATCCTCTAAATATGGTAGCTTTACCTATTGCTTTTAAGATGCTGTCAGTCCTGTAGATTGAACCTCGACCTTTATGTCCATCATAATCCGAGGTAACAACTAGCTTGCCCTCTTTATCTAATTCCCAATTCCAGATTACCGACATTTTCACTTCAAAAATGACTTTTATCTGCTCAGGCGCGTAATTGTCATTAGAGTGGCTTTCGCTTCTCACGATTGCCGCATCTGCCTTTGTTCTTGAAGTGAGGCCTAGGTCGTCACATCTAACGTTTCTATCAACTGCAAATTCGCCTAGTCCGGCTTCCTTCAAAGCTTTATCGATAATATTAGCAGCAAATTCTTCTGTCCGGGCTGCAAGGGGATTATTTCTTCCCTGCGGTGTGGTACTGCTCACTTTAGCATTGCACTGTGGACATTTGCTTGACTTCTTGAAAAAGGCCTCATATTTGTGGCCGCAACTTTCACATTGGATTTCAGCCCAGACATTGACATCATCTTCAATCAGATTCTTTATAAGCTTTCTTTCTTCCTCCGGGTTCCATAACTTTTCCATTATTTAACTACCCTCTGTTGAAACTAGCAATCAAGTGGTTAGATATACAGATTTTCCTCAAATCAACTTAAACTTACCTTAACACAATAATTGAGAATTTCCAAAATTGGAAACACAATATAGGGGGCGAGGGCCTACCCACTTGCAAAAGAAAAGCTATAGATTCATAATTGCTCTAACCCACGAGATGACAGCGGCAAAAGTGGGCAATCGCTATTAAAAAATTAGCAAGTTTATAATGACCAAAGGGAGGCATAAAGATGGGCAATATATTTAAAGTTGCCGAGGTTGTAGACATGGGGATTGAAAAGGAGAAAAGCTGGAAGGGTAAAAGAAGTGAATTTAGGAGGCTATTAGATTAGAGTATTAGAAACACAAAATATAAATACACGAAATATGGAGATTAAACCATGAATAATCTAACCGAAAAATCAAAAGATAAACAAAAGGCTGTAGTTTTACCAGTGGAAGAGCTTACAAATGAGGCATTTTCTCCCTACGGGTCGGTGCTGGATCATCAAAAGCTAAAGCCCAAGATGAATGAAGAGGTCTTTACATTCTGGGACAGTCTAGCCAAAATGGATATTTCCGGAAAGACCGAAATAGGATTTCTTGAAGTAATCTCAAGGGAGCCGGAGTTTAGCGAGTTTGAAAGACATACTCAAACCGAGGAAACTTTCTTCGCCTTAGAGGGTGAGGTTATAGCTCTGGTTGCCGCCCCCAGCCCAAGGCAAGACCTACCGGATGTCGGTACGGCAAAGGCCTTCAGACTTGAGGCTGGAAAGGGAATTTGCATGCGGGAGGGCACCTGGCACTGGCTGCCCTATCCCCTGCAAGAGAGCGCCCGTCTATTGGTAATCTTCCGCGAAGGAACCCCCGATGATGACCTGGAAATAAAGGATTTGGCCAAGGCAGAAAGCATCAGGTTCAGAATCGACATCTAAAAACCAATATCTAAATTTTAGTCAGAAAGGAGATCGAGACAAAAGATTAGCTAGCCCCTAACGGAACCTTTATGCTCTCCGTCAGTCCCCGGGTGTTCACCTGGACCTCTATCTCATCTCCCGGTTTATGTTGAGCAATAACTTTCTGGAGGTCTCCCACACTATCGACTTTTGTGTCATCTGCACCTACGATAACATCTCCGGGACTGATCCCCGTCCGATCAGCGGCGCTTCCTCGCTGTACTTTAATCACTAAGGCTCCGCTATCTACGGGCAAGCTGTAACGTCTGGCCACCCCCTCGGTAACGTCTACACCCACTATACCCAGGCTTGGCCTTCTATACTCACCATATTTTATAAGATCCGAAGCTACGTTCCGGGCTTTATTAATCGGTATGGCAAAGCCGATACCTTGGGCATAGGGAACGATAGCCGAGTTTACCCCAATAACCTCTCCCTTACTGTTAAGCAACGGCCCACCGCTGTTACCGGGGTTAATGGAAGCATCGGTCTGGATTAAATTTTCCAGGACCAAATTCTCGGATTCTATATGCCTATTTAGGGAGCTTACCACACCGGTAGTCACCGTCGGGCCCCCGGCCAGGCCCAAGGGATTGCCGATGGCTATAACTCCTTGTCCCACCCTTAACTTATCGGAGTCCCCCAATTTTGCCGCCGACAGCCCGGTTCTATTAACTTGAATCAGCGCTATGTCGCTTGATTCATCGAAACCTCTGACACTGCCGTCAAGCTTTTCCCCATTCTCCAGGGCAACTTCGATCTCCTGAGAATGCTCAATTACATGGGCGTTGGTTAATATCAAGCCCTCAGAATCGATCACAAATCCCGATCCTACACCTTTTAGAGGAACCACCTCCAGCAAAGACCGCCTTAACATCCTCACCGTGCCCACATTTACTACGGAGGGTGTAATTCTCTCTATGGCCGCAATTACCGCTTCTTCATCCATTTAAACACCCCTTTCGTAAATATTATCATGCTATTTCAGTCTTAGAGTTAGAAACCAAATAATTCCAGCTTAAATTTATTTGCGCACCTACCGCTCTTCTTCAGCTTCACGAGGTTAGATTCTCTAGGTATTCCCTAATATCCTCAAATCCGTAAATAGTTCTCATTGCTTTGTTGTCTTCAAGCCAAGCCTCTGCAACGGTTTCATCCCTTCTTATTTCCACATCGTCTATTCCCAAGCTATCCAGAAGTGTCTTTGCTTCCTCCTCGATCTCTCTGCTTCTAGCCCGGAATAAGAAACGAGGTAAAGCCATAGCATACCTCCAAATTTATTTATACTAATTATCAACCAATACCTTTGATTATACAGCCTTCCCGAAACTACTGCACCGTAACTTCCTCAAACTGAAGCTCATAAAACTCACAGAACCTACCGCCTCTATCCATAAGCTCTTGGTAGGAGCCCCTCTCCATGATCCTTCCATTTTCTACAAACAAGATTTTGTCCGCCCCGGTAATGGTGGATAACCGGTGGGCAATAATGAAGGTGGTCCGGCCTCTGGTAACCCTTTCGATGGCCTCTTGTATGAGCTTTTCAGTATATGAATCAACAGATGAGGTAGCTTCGTCAAGTATTAATATCTCCGGGTCCTTTAAGAGCGCACGGGCAATGGATATACGCTGCTTTTGACCTCCGGAAAGCTTGACCCCTCTTTGTCCGACTTCAGTCTGATAGCCGTCCGGTAACTGGCGGGCAAATTCATGGACATTGGCCTCTTTAGCCACTTTAATTATCTGATCTTTTCCGGCGTCCGGCCTCCCATAGGTGATGTTTTCTCTGATAGTACCGGAGAAAAGATAGTCATCCTGCATCACCATAGATATGGAATTTCTGAGATCATTTACATTCCAGTCCCGGATGTCGATACCATCGATTTTGATTGCTCCCTTATCAGTCTCGTAAAGCCGGGGCAGCAGACGCACGATGGTAGTCTTTCCCGCCCCGGAAGGCCCCACCAAAGCCACCGTCTGCTCGGGGGCCACCTTCAAGTTGATATCCTCCAGCACTCGCTCCCCCCTCTGGTAGGTGAAATATACATGCTGATAGCTAATCCTTCCCTTAATCTTCTTGCCGTCTTTCTTAAAGGCCCCCGGCTTGGAGCTTATGTCCGGCTCGATATCCAGATGATCAAAGTACCTTTCCATGCTGGCAAAAAATCTGCTCAACCGTTGACTTATTCTTATCAATCTAAGAACCGGAGCCCTAAAACGCAACAGATAGGTATAAAAGGCAACTATGGTACCGGCGGTAACAAACCCTTCTGCCACCAAATATCCCCCATAACCGATGGTAAGCACCAGCCCGATGCTGTTAAATAGATAGGCTCCCGGCCCCAACATGCTCAAATATTTGATGGCTCCCGATCTGGCTTCATAATGGTTTTTGTTCTTTTGAGAAAACCTATCCAGTTCAAAATCCTCGTTAGCAAAGGCCTTTATGACTTTAATCCCCGCCAAGCTGTCCTCCAATCTGTCGTTAAGCTGAGCTTTGGCTATTCTGTTTTTACGAAAGGCTTTAAACATCTTTTGAACCAACATATAGGCATAGATGGCCAGTAGGGGAGCAAAAGAGAGAGCAATCAGAGTCAGAGGTACATTAAATAGGAACAAAATTATCAAAACTCCCACAATGTTAGTGCCGGCAGTGAGCAAGCCTTCCGGCCCGTGATGGACGAATTCCTGCAGCAAGTTTAGATCATCGATTACCCGGGACATAAGCTCTCCGGTCTTTTTGTTATCATGAAAGCGCATGGGAAGGGCTTGGAAATGCTTGTACAACTCGTTTCGCATATCGAAAACGATCTTTTGGGCTACCTTATGTCCCCAGTAGTTTTTCAAAAAGCGGATAATGGCTATGGATAAAAAGATCCCCAAAGTCCACAGGGAAAGGTAGATGATAGATTTAAAATTCTTGGCCGGAATGGCCTTATCTATGAGGTCTCTAAACAAAAGGGGAGGTGCCAAACCCAAGGCTGCCCCCACCACATGCAGTATTTGAACCGGCAAATAGACCCTAAAATTGGGCCTTAAGTAATCCCGGTAGAACCTCCGCAAAAGGTAGGTCATATTATAACTGGAAAGCTTCTTTCGTTTTCTTACCTTTTTCATCCTAAATGTTAATAGGTATCATCTGAAAGCTTAAATTCGAAACCGGCCTGAAAATTAGATTCTTAAGTTTAAAAATCCGAAAAACACACCTAATCAAGTATTGAGTGTACTTAACCAAAAGTGGTGCTGCAAGCTCCAATTAGCTGCTTTTAAGGCGGTTTGCCCTACTTTCAACCCCTGCTTCTCAACCAGGTTTCAAACTCAAGGCGAAGCTTAGGGTTAAATTCACCCAACAAATCCTTTATTTTATCCACCTCGGTTTCATACCCCGTAGCAATGGAAAGAAAGAGAGGCCATTTTGCCTTCTGGCCCTTATCGCTTAAACAGTCCCCGTTGAACAACCCTAACCAGTCAGTCTGGCGGCCTTTATGCTGCTCGGCGGCGGCTTTGTAGTCAAAATAGCCCAGAGAATCAGCTTTCCTGAGGATCCAATCAATGGCTTCCATGGTTTGGGGGTCCTCATCGGCAAATACAATAATTTCCCTGCCTGAATCTGGATCACACACCTTCCACATCCGCTCATCCGGAAAGCCTTTAAAATCGTAGCTTCTTTTGGTTATCTCTTCAATTCCCATATCGGTCTTACCTTATCTACCTCATAAATAAGCAAGTTGGTCAAAATTAAAAAATAGTTAGCTAATCTTCTCTACTTTCTTAAGCAAAAAGACGGATGTTCCCAAGGCCAAAGCTATAAACCCTATAAAAAGTAGCAAATCTAGCAAATAAGCCCCTGGAGTAATAGCCCCCAGAAGCGCCCTATTTGCCGCTTTCCCATATTTAAAGGGAGAGAAATATTTTATGGGAGGTTTGAAAGTGGAGA
The DNA here is from genome assembly GCA_964443275.1 of uncultured Thermotogae bacterium. Taxonomy (GTDB): domain Bacteria; phylum Bipolaricaulota; class Bipolaricaulia; order CAYUCE01; family CAYUCE01; genus CAYUCE01. The sequence goes on from CAYUCE010000015.1 coordinate 19,476, forward strand.
GTATGGCTAACACCAAAGTTAAGCCCCCGCTTAATAGGAAAGCAGTTATCCGAGAGCCGACCAGCGCACTAAAGACCATGGTCAAAGAGCTAATAAAAGCCAGCACGGCGGCAATGGTTACCGCGGAAAGCATCAATTTGCTTAGGGAGAAGGGTTCAAACAAATAGACGGCGTAGTACCAAGCTACCAGGGCGGCTATTAAGGTTCCCACCAATATATAAAAGAAGCGGGCCAGATATTTGGCCCATATTATTTGCAGCCTGCTCACCGGCCTGGTTAACAAAAGCTCCAAGGTATTTGCTTCCCGCTCACCGGCCACCGCCCCGATAGTGATTAAAATAACCACAATACCCCCTAATTGAAGTGAGTTTTCCACATAGTCGGCAAGCCCACCCATAAGAGAGGGTTCGAACATCTCCGCCATCCCCTCCGGTATGAATTTGGGCAAGAATTTCTGCAGGGCGATGGAAGTGGAACCGAAAAATATCTGAACCACGGCAAATATTATTCCTTGAAGTTTTATTGCTTTTATCTCTTTGGCCAGTAGATTTAAAAATTTCATCTCTGCTCCCTCATGGTCTCCATAAATATATCCTCCAAAGTTAGGTGAGCAAAATCGTAATAGGTAAGGATAGAATCGGAGTCGGCGATCAGTTTGGGGATTTGTTTTTTGGCCCTTTTTACATCTTTTATCTCCATGACCATTTGGTGATCGGCCCCGCCTTGTTCTTCCAAGTTTTTCACAAAATCTAAAGACTTAAAAGCGGCCATAAGTCTATCATCTAACTTTTCAAATTTTAATATTAATTTGGAAGCCGGAAACCGCTTGCGGATATCCTCGATAGCTCCCTGAATGATTAGCTCACCGCTTTTTAATATTCCCACCGAAGTACAAATCTGGGCCAGTTCGGGCAGGATGTGAGAGGAGATCAAAATTGTCTTTCCCTGCCGAGACAATTTATGGAGGATGACCAGGATTTCTTTTTTTCCAATGGGATCGAGGCCGGAGGTGGGTTCGTCGAGGATCAAAATGTTTGGTTCATGGACCAGCGCTTGCGCTATTCCCAAACGCTGCTTTTGTCCTTTGGAGAGGCTGCTTATCTTGCGGTGTTTTAGCTCTTCTAGCCCCACGATTTGAATCGCACTTGCCACCTGATTTTTATGATCGGAAACCCGGTAAAGTTTACATACCCACTGAAGGTATTCTTCAACTCTCATGAAGCGGTAAAATCTGGCATCTTCAGGGAGGTATCCTATCTGGTCTTTTATAATTTTTTGTTTCCCTTCATAAAAGATCCTTCCAGAAGTAGGTTTTAAAACTCCCATCAGCATGCGTATGGTGGTGGTCTTTCCGGCCCCGTTTGGACCTATAAGTCCAAATACCTCTCCTTGATTGACTTCCAGGTCAAGGTCTTTAACCGCACATGTACCTCCTTTATAAACCTTGGAAAGTCCTTCTGTCTTTATAAGCCCGCTCATGGTCGCTCTTTTTCGAGCAAAATGTAGGCCAGTGCACCAAACATACTAAATAAAACTACTACCAGCGTCCACACCCATCTGTCCTGCTTGTCTCGTAAATCTTTGGAAAACCTCCACAGGTCCAGCAGACAATACACTTGAAGCCCTATTTGTATCAGGCCTAAAGGTAATATAACGGGTAGAAACTCACCTATCTCTGCAAAACTCAACTAGACCTCCTTCCATTCAATTACCCATCCGATTGTCCAAATCATTTTAACTACTCTGATTAGGAAAGCAACTTTCTCTCTCTGCTGCATTCGGGTTGATAGAATCTATAATTCCCCTTCTATTTCCCTTCTCAACCGCTCAAAAAACCGCTCCATAAATTCTATTCTACTCTCGGCCAGCTTTTTGGCTTTGGGAAGATGCAGCCTATCCGGAATATGTTTAAATTTGGTCTCAAATTCCAGGTTAGGAGCGTGCCTGGACATATCTTTGATTCTCCCATCCGGCCTTCCACCTACCAGATTTTCCTTTATATACTCTTCTAATTCAACCTCAGAATAGAGCCTTTCGCCGTACTGGCCGGCGATCATAAAACATCTGGCAATCCCTATCGCTCCTAAAACATCCAATTTGTCGGCATCAAAGAGAATTTTTGCCTCTTTGGTAGCCGGTTTTTGACCGCTTCTAAATCTATGAGCCAGTATGCAGTGTTTAATAAGTTTTATTTGCTCATCTGAATATCCGAAATTATTTAGTATCCTACCGGCCATCTTTGCACCCAAAACCGCGTGGTCGATGCTTCCAGAATCATCCCGGTCCTCTTTGACTCTGGCGATATCGTGAAGTAAAGCGGCTGGCTTCAATATATCCAGATTAACCTTAGGTTCCCCGGCTGCCAGATATAAGCTTAAATTGTAGACCCGCATTACATGCTCCATGTTGTGAGCAGAACAGGAAAGCTCCTCCTCAACTGCTTTTTTCAATTCTTCGTATTTTTCTTCCATAGCAGAATAATTTTACCAAAGATCGGCTTTCTGAATGAAACCGGATTCAGGAGACAAATTTCTCATAATCAAGTGAAATAATGTATTTGAATTAGGCCCATTATAAATTAGCTTTTCACCGAGGTAGATGAGTGTGTACTCAATAAAGGATTTGGAAAACCGTTTTGAGCTAAGTAACTGGCAAATCGGCCAAAGAGTAGACCTGATCGCCGATTATTTTGACGGGGAAGTGATAAGAAAAAGGAATTCACACTACCGGCTAACCGAATCAGGATTGGCAATTTTCGAAAAGATGTTGGAACTGGAAAAAGACGGACACGGCCCCTTTTCCGCCCTCAAAACCGTTCAGGAAGAGATAAAAAAGAAAAAGAGGGATAAATGCATTCAACAGTTGTCTTTATCCACAAACCAAAGAGGAACCTTTAGAAAAATTTGGAATAAAATCTTCTAACTTTTTGACCTCCTAAATTAAACATTCTTTCCTCTATACAAAGAACCCGCAATTTGCGAGGTTGATTATCCCCTACGCATTTTAGATAATTACCTGACTTACAAGCTTTTAATCCTTTGTTTTAGATGGTGAAAATCAGACAATCTAATTAGCCCAATATGAGTGTTTTTTATGATAATTGATTGGTTTAAAGATATAGCCCCGATACATCAAGCCCTTCTAGGTACCCTCTTTACCTGGTTTCTAACCGCTTTGGGTGCCGGTTTTGTCTTCTTCTTTAAAACGGTAAACCGCAAAATTCTGGACGCCATGCTAGGATTTGCCGCCGGGGTAATGATTGCAGCCAGTTACTGGTCGCTTCTGGCACCGGCAATTGAGATGTCCGAGAGTTCGGGTTTGCCCTCCTGGCTTCCGGCTGCAGCGGGATTTTTACTGGGAGGTATCTTCCTTAGAGGTATAGATAGGATACTTCCTCATCTTCACTTGGGACTACCCAGAGAGAAAGCGGAAGGAATAGAAACCGGCTGGCATAGAAGCGTACTTTTGATACTGGCTATTACCATACATAATATCCCCGAGGGCCTGGCTGTAGGGGTGGCGTTCGGGGCACTAAGCGCAGATATACCTACCGCATCTTTGGGTGGGGCAATTGCATTAGCACTGGGAATTGGCATCCAAAACTTACCCGAGGGTACAGCGGTTTCCGTCCCCCTGCGCAGAGAGGGATTTTCCCGTTTTAAAAGCTTCTGGTATGGTCAGCTTTCGGGAATTGTAGAGCCGATTGCCGGAGTACTGGGGGCATTGGCAGTGATAACCGTGCGAGCCATTTTGCCCTACGCCTTGGCATTTGCGGCCGGAGCAATGATCTTTGTGGTAGTGGAAGAATTGATACCCGAATCTCAGCTTGAAAAGAACGCCCATATAGCCACCATGGGAGCTATGCTTGGCTTCGCAGTAATGATGACCTTGGACGTGGCTTTGGGATAGTGATAAAAGAGAGAAATTGGAGGATTAATTTAATGGCTGAACGGGGTTCCAAAATAAGTCAAGATAGAGCAATTTCTAGTTCCAAAGATGAGATCTTACAAACCCTAGGCGTATCTAGGAAGAAAGGGCTAAGCGCAGACCAAGTTGGAAGTAGAAGAAGAGAATACGGTCCAAATCGCCTGCGAGAAGCCGAAAAGATAAGTATTTGGAAAGTCCTGGCTAATCAATTCAAGAGTCTCATAGTCCTGCTTTTGGTCCTTGCCGCAGGTGTTTCCTTTATCTTCGGTGAGTGGGTAGAAGGGATAGCTATTGCGGTAGTAATAGCAATTAACACTTGTATCGGTTTTTTCACCGAAATTAGAGCAGTTCGCTCCATGGAAGCCTTACGCAAGATGGGAAGGGTAAGCGCTAAGGTTCGCCGTGATGGCAAAGTCAAAGAAGTCCCAGCCGAAGAGTTAGTTCCCGGAGATATTGTAATCTTGGAAAGTGGAGATATTATCACCGCCGATTTAAGACTCCTACAAGCTTCTAAACTTCAATGTGACGAATCTGCCCTCACCGGGGAATCGGTGCCGGTGAGCAAGGGCACAGATCCGCTTGAGGAAGAGACCCCACTTGCCGAGCGAACTAATATGGCCTTTAAAGGCACTGCCGTAACCAGGGGTTCCGGTGAAGGGGTAGTGATAGCTACCGGGATGGATACCGAGCTGGGCGAAATATCTGCTTTGGTGGAGGAAGCAGAGGAAGAAATTACTCCGCTGGAGGAAAGGCTTGCTCAACTGGGGCACCGGCTGATCTACGTGACTTTGACTATTACTGCCATTTTAGCAGCGGTGGGAATTTCAGTAGGAAAGGAACTGCTCTTAATGATCGAGACGGCCATCGCCTTGGCCGTGGCGGCTATTCCCGAAGGGTTGCCTATCGTGGCCACTATAGCCTTGGCCCGGGGAATGTGGCGGATGGCCAAGCGCCACGCCCTAGTAAGACAGCTTGCAGCGGTAGAGACCTTGGGTGGAACCAATGTCATTTTCACCGATAAAACCGGTACTTTGACCGAGAACCAAATGACGGTCACCAGCTACGTTTTTGAGACAGGAAAAATAGAGGTCACCGGAGAGGGCCTGAACACCAAGGGGGAGTTTAGAGAAAACGATACCCCTATGGATCCGGCCGACCACTCCACATTAAAAGAAGCTCTACAGGTAGGTATACTCTGCAATAATGCCTCACTACACGAGGATGAGAAAGGAAAGACCCATGCAGTGGGCGACCCGGTAGAAATAGGTCTTTTGGTGGCCGGGGCAAAAGGGGGTTTTCATCGTCCAAAACTAGCTGAAAATATGCCGGAGGAGCGCGAAGAAGCCTTTGATCCCCAGATCAAGATGATGGCTACTTATAATCGGGTAAATTCAAATTACAAAGTAGCCGTAAAGGGCGCCCCGGAGCCGGTGCTTAAAAACTCTTCGCACATATTAACTGAAGACGGCCAAAAGGAACTATCCGATCGTGAGGTCAAGGAGTGGCTAGCGAAGAACAACCAGATGGCCGAGGAGGGACTTAGGATTCTGGCCTTGGCTTCAAAAACAGCAAATTCAACAGATGAAAGGCCCTATCAGGATCTTACCTTTTTGGGATTGGTAGGGATGTTAGATCCGCCTCGAAAAGACGTGCGCGCCTCTATTGATCGCTGTCAGGATGCCGGAATAAGGGTAGTAATGATTACCGGGGATCAACCGGTAACTGCTAAGAATATCGGATTGGCGGTGGGGCTAACAGATGAGGAGGAAGTGGAAGTAATCCATACTCAGGAACTAAAAGACATTGAAAAGCTATCCCAAGAAGAAGGGGAGCGTTTTCTCAAAGCCCCTATTTTTGCCCGGGTAAATCCCAAGCAGAAACTGGATTTAATTGAACTTCATCAGAGAGCCGGATCTATTGTAGCTATGACTGGTGACGGGGTAAACGACGCTCCGGCTTTAAAGAAGGCGGACATAGGCATCGCTATGGGTATGCGCGGCACCCAAGTAGCCAGAGAAGCTGCCGATATGGTTTTAACTGATGATGCTTTCTCTACCATCGTGGCGGCCATTGAAGGGGGCCGGGTGATATTTAACAATATTCGAAAATTCGTTTTATATCTACTTTCCTGCAACATCAGCGAGATAATGGCGGTGGCCATCGCTACCCTGGCCAACGCTCCGCTTCCTATATTGCCTTTGCAAATTCTGTTTTTAAATCTGGTAACGGATGTATTTCCCGCCCTTGCTTTGGGCCTGGGAGAGGGCGATCCGGAAGTCATGAACCATCCTCCCCGGGACCCGAAAGAGCCTATATTAACAAAAGAACATTGGCTGAAAATAAGCGGTTACGGGTCAGTAATAACGGCTGCTGTTTTAGGAGCATTATGGCTTGCTTTGGAATGGCTTCAGATGGAGACACCACAAGCAGTATCGGTTTCCTTTTTGACCTTGGCCTTTTCCCAGTTGTGGCATGTATTTAACATTCGGGATCCCGGCTCGAGGTTTTTGAAAAACGAAATTACTAAAAACCGCTACGTGTGGGGAGCACTGGGGTTATGTTCCGGCCTCCTTCTAGCTGCCACCTACATTCCCGGTATTGCCAGTGTACTTAAGATAGTCTCCCCCGGCCCGCGTGGTTGGATACTGGTTATAGTGATGAGCCTGGCACCTTGGGTAGTTGGGCAAATTTATAAGACCTTTAGGAAACCTGAGTAAACTGATTATATTCGCCTTTTTATCTCCTCATAAACCTGCTCCCTATGTTCCACTATCACCACTTTTACTTTTTTACCCTGCTCATCTACATGATATACAACTCTAAGATAACCTATCCTAAGTTTGAAATAACCTTTTAGTTCTCCACGCAAGGGCCGACCATATTGAGCCGGAGCTACTCCTCAATCTCTTTTAGAGAGCGAGATTTACCAGTGGAACTGCGTATCCTCTCCTTGGTTTTCTCCTCAAGATATTCATCTTCTAGCAAGTCTATTATTTCCATTATTTCCCGATACTCTGAAAAATCCATAATGATTGCTTTGGGTTCTCCATTGACGGTTATCAAGGTTTTATCGCCCTGGGAGGCTTGTTCTACCAGTTGCGATAAGTTACTCCTCACGTTACTAATAGAGTAGAGTGCAGATCTAACTCGCGTAAGTTTTTCTCCTTAATCTTAACCATTTTTATCACCTAATTTTGTACGAAATATGCTACGTAAATTTAAGAAAATACGGTAAATCAAACAACCCCTAGATAATGTTTTGTAGAGGTTGGGGAAAGAATTAGAGATAAAAACGAGAATTATGCGAATTGGAGTGTAAATGTCGGAACCTAAGTTATTGCTTTCGTATGAATCTTCCTTTGCTCTATCTCTCCAAATTATATCAACTTTGCGTTTGAGAAGATTAACGAAATAAACCGTAACTACCGCTTTTTTAATCGGGCAGAATGCCCGCATGGCCTTAGAATATGCTGATCGTGGTTGTATGTTTAGAATTGGATAAATCTTCCTAGAAGACTGACCCGAAAACCTCCTTGGGAACGAAGATGTAAAGAGATCGTTTTTATGGGAGGAAAATGCCTAAGAATTTGTGGTTATTGAAGTTAGTAAAGAACTTCTGTAAGATATATTGGTAGGTAAATATTTTGTAGTATAATCATCCGGAGGGAGCAGATGTCAATTGCTATAGCTGTTAAGGTTAGCGATGGTTTAGTATTAGCTTCCGATAGTGCTACTTCCATCGTAGTTACAGAAAAAGGACGCCAAGGAATAGCTCAAGTCTATGAAAACGCTGATAAGATCACACAATTAAGTAATTTACCAGTTGGTATTCTAACTTGGGGTCTTGGTAATCTCCAATCAAAAAGCATAGCCCGATTAGTTGAGGAATTTGGCGAAAGTTACAAGAATAATAACTCTTTTAAAGAACAGGACTTAAGGACTTTTGCTGATTATTTTGAAAACCTTTATCGAGAAGAATTTAAGGAATTGCAAGAGGAGGATAAACCGCAGTTAGGACTAGCCATTGGTGGGATGATTAACGATTTAGAACAGCCAATACTCTATAAACTTTCATTTCCCCAGCCCTCGAAATACGAGCTGTTAAGAGGTGAAAACAACTTTGGTGCTTCGTGGTTTGGACAAATTGGAGCTATTACCAGATTGCACAAAGGTTATGATCCGCGGATAAGGCAGATTTTAAAAGATAAGATTGGTATGTCTACTGAGGAAATCAAAGGTACTCTTTCAAGCTTGGAATCTCCTGTATTTTATGGGGGGATGCCGTTACAAGATGCAATTGAATTTGCTGATTACCTAATAACAACTACAAAGAACTTTTATCGGTTCCAAGCCGGCGCACCAACGTGCGGTGGCCCTACTGATATTGCCGCTATTTCTAGGAATAAGTTCAAATGGATTAAAAGGAAGCAGTTAAAAGCATAAAAAGGTGATCAATTATGTCTCCAAAGATATTACCTGAGGATACTTCCACTAGTTCTAAATTAAAAATTTCAAATGATCTTTTTGATGTTGAATACAATTTTCCGACAGCACTTGAAGTAAGCACCGAATCTTCGCAGGAAATTGACTTAACGAAATCGATAAGGCGTAACAAAGAACTTATGGAAGGTATAGAAAGAGCCAAACGCCAAATCTCCAAGGGAGATTTGCTAACTTACGATGAGGTCTTTTGACCTAGATGGTTTCAAGGAAAGCCTATTTTGCACCAGAACTTGCTGAAGACAAAAGGAAATATATTCACATTAAAAGACATATCCAAGAAAAGGTTGACATGGTCCTAACGCATCCTTATAAGCTAGGTGAACCCTTAAAATATGATTTGGAAGGGCTGAGAAGTGTTCCTGTACGCGGAAATTTTATTATGATATATATGATTTACGAAGAATGGATAAACAAAGGGCTATCTGAGATTCCGGGCTGGCCTGACTTATCTGACGATGCTGTGGTTTTCCTAACGGTCAAACCTCACGACATTGCTTACCAATTTGCTAAAGACTGGGTTGCTTTCTGACAAATCGTTATCTTCCCGTAATTACAAGTCCGGAGGAAATTTATTGAAACGCTTCCAAGAAGCTGCTTAACAAGCTATTATTTGATTTAGGTAGTTTACTATTGGTAGATATTTTACTTTTAGCTATGACCTAACTTTCCAAAGTCTCGGGGGTTTCCTTTTCTTTGTAGAGGAAATTTCCTTAAATCTTCCAAGAAAGAAAATGCGGAAGTAAATAAACCAAACCATCAATACACTCAAGCGGGGCTAAACCTAGCTGGGCACTTGCTTCACCCATAATAATATAACCAATAAACACTGCTAGGCAAGACGAAAAATCAACCATTGCCGTACTCATAGTCTAGAGGAAGACGCTAGTCATGATTACAAAACATAGGTATAGATTCTCAGAAAAACCGCTTATATAGAATTTAAGCAGATCAAGGCTGTCAGATAAGTACAAAATTTCCTATGAAAGATGCAGTAATCTTTACCTGGTTCGGGCGGTTCTTTACATGCGTAGGTGAGATCTAAATTACTTCTATATTGGCATTTCTCCTTTGATATCGATCCAATTTGCGGTTTGGTCAACGTCTCTACTTCTATTTTCGGTCACCCTACTATTAGCGGGATTTCCAAATCCGCACTTGAAATTATTTCTTTCCAAACAGCTTGGATATTCTTCCTAGAAGGCCTTCTTCACGCTTAATCTCGGACTTATCTTTGATCTCTCCTTCCTCTTTGGCCAGGTTTACCGTTTCATCCCATTTGCTGGCGGATCTTATTTTTTCCTCCCAAACTTGGGCAAATTTTTTAACACTTTCCAACGCATTTTTTTTGCTTACGCTTTTCCCACCGCTTTTTAGAGACTTTAATATGGAATCGAGGCTGCTTACTTGGGGTTGGATATGGTTTTCACCTTTGGTTTTTACTATCACATATTCGGTGGCATCGGAGATTAAACCGAAAGAGGAACCGTCTACGTCTCCGATTGGAATCACGGTTTCTACAAATTCGTTATCCGCATCTAAATATTCCCTCTCTACAGATCTTTCCCATTTCTTTCCTGCCATCTTCGCCTCCTTATCGTGTTTACTTTAATCGATCCCTTTCTATAGGGCAAACTAATCGCTTTTTGCCATTTAAGTTCACCAATTCTAATTTAAACTTCTCCGCAAATTTGACACCGCCGCCCTATCGTTCTTCTCAAGTTGAAACAGCTTCAGGATTTCTTTAACATACCTTATAATATCATGCCCAAACATAGATCAAAAGGAGTAAAGAGAGAACATACAATCCTGGAGGACTTTGAGGGGCCGTTAAAGAAAGTAGCTAACTTAGAGGGAGTGAAATCGGTTATCCCCGGAGAGATTTCCAGGCGATCAGGGTCCGGCCACAAGCGAATTACCTTCCAATATCCCACCAAAAGTGGTGCTAAACTATTGGCAAAACGGGCAAACGCGGTTCAGGAAGTTTTTGTAGTCTGCCAAAAACCGGATAAAGTTAAGGATTTTGTAAAAGATTTACGAATCTAGCCCCACAGATTTGCTGACCCTCCCTTTAATCACATTTCCGGATTCGATAACGATCCCTGAAAATTTCTAATGGAACAAACCGGTAACTTGCATTAATGGGCCCACTTCAGCTAAGGTGTTAAAAATATTAAATTAGCGGCAAAACTATCAGAGGAGGAAATGATATGTACAAAAGGTTTTCGATAATCCTTTTAGCGGTAGTATTTATATTTTCCGTTTTTCTGATCGTGGGAGGCGAGGAAGAAAGTCCTCAAAAGCTGATAGATCAGGCCGGTGAACATTTCGAGAAGGCGCGCCAAGATAAAAGCGCCCAGGAGCTTAAGCAAGCAATTGAGCTTTATGAGCAGAGCCTAGAAGGCGAGCTACCTTTAGAATCAAAAAAGCAAGCTTTGAACAAATTATCGGAGTCCTACTATTTGTTGGCCAATATATTCTTAACAGAGAGAGAGGAACAAGAAGATGCTTACAATAAAGGAAGAGAGGCCGGGATTAAAAGCCTGATGCTATATGATGAATTTAGAGAGAATTTTGGGGATGACCCCACAGAGAGGCTCAATAAAGAGGTCCTTCCCTACGTCGAAGATGTGGCTGCCCTTTACTGGGTAGTAAGCAGTGCCATAAGGATAGATGAGTTTGCGGGAGTGGTGGCTCAGCAAAAGTATATTCCTCTATATAAAGAGATTTACAACCGGCTTATTGAACTTGATGAAACCTACATGGGAGGGGGACCGCACCGTTCTTTTGGAGCGTTACACTGTAAAGTAAGACTTCACACCACAGGAGGAATAGCAATCGCGTTCATTCTCGGTCTAAGCGAAGAGGAAGGGAAGAAACATTTACAAAAAGCAATCGACATAGATCCCGAATATCTGGACAATAAATTTTTCTACGCAAAATACTGGGCCAGTGCAAGAGATAAAGAACTTTTTGTGAAGCTCTTAAATGAGATTATCGAAGCTTCTCCAGAGGTAGTCGAGAAGTATCCCCTGCGCAACTGGGCGGCCCAAAAGGAAGCCCAGACATTACTTGAGGAGGCCCAAGAAGAATAGAAGCAGCTTAGCTTAAAAAGTTAACTATTTGCTGCTTAGCTCCTTCTTTAAAAAACCCTTTAGGTTATCAACGTGAGGTGGGCAGCCACCAATATAGGTACCTTTGTCCCGATGAGGACGAAGGCAGGTTCCGATAAGTATGGTCTGATCTTTTGAAGTGCCAATTTTATCTTGAGGACCTAAATATACCGTTTTATTCACTTGATTTTCATTTAACTCTTGACCCATCTGTTTAACTACACCGTCCAATGTATGTCGGCATCCGCTGCAGCCTTTGGCACCCTTTATCCTTAGACCCATCTGTCGGTAGTAGGAAGAATCCAAAGAAAACCTTTCAAAAGGCCGGGTTACTTGCCTTAGGTTTTCACCCACAACTTCAATGTCCTCCCAGTCAGCCGTACCCATTTCCTGCTCCTCAGCTAGCTTGAGAAACTCCAGCTCCTGTTTATCAAACCCCATAATTGAAGCAGCAACCAAATCTCCTGCTATCACATCTTCGGCGGCAAGCAAGAGACCTAAATTAACCGGATCACCGTGCACGGGTCCCAACCCTTCCATAGCCACCGTCCCATCATAAATCGTAAAATCCGGAGAGACTAGCTTATGCAAATCCACAATTGCTTGAGCTAGACCTACATGGTGAAACTTCTTTTTCATGTTCTCATGTATTATCCCCTTCATATTCTTTACCCCCAAGGTAATAGGCAGTGAATCGTGGGTCTTCAAAACCGGCAGATTAATTAAGGTATCCACGGATCGAAGGATCACCGGAACCCGTAATTTTTTAACCACCTTACCTCCGGGGACTTTTTTGCGGACAAATTCTCCCTTTTTAAAATCTACAAACTCCGCATTGCCTCTATTTAACATCTCCTGGAAAACTTTTAGATACGCAGTTTGTGAAAATACTCTTTGGGTATCCGTACCCACGGAGGAGCCATCGGCAATAATAAGCCTTTGGGGAGTTTGTTCTAAAATTAGCTCCGCCAGAGCCTTTACCAAATAAGGGTTGGTAATTGCCCCGCTGGTAAATCTTGCCGCACTTACCAGGTTAGGTTTTAAAAGCACAACCTGGTTTTGGCCTACAATATTTTCTATGCCCCCAAAAGGAAAAATCAGCTTTTCAAGCGAAGCTTTTAGAGAAGAAATATCTTTTAGCTCTTTTGATTTTTCTATGCTTACTTTTTCTTTCATCCTGATGCACCTGGAGTCTAAATTTCAGCCCTATTTGTACCATCACCTTAGGCGATATTCCATTGAACCTCGACTTGGTGTTCTAGGGAATCATCAACCGGGCAAGTGAGCTGCACCATTTTGATAAGCTTTTCCTTATCCTGATCAGAAAGTTCACCAATCAGGTCAATTTGTACCCTTACCTCTTGAAATCCCGGCCGAATTCCTTCCGCGCCTTTCATTCCACGCAGATCCAGGTCTCCTTCTGTTTTGACCTCTACCTCCTCTAGCCTAAGCCTCATTTTCTTGGCCACAATTCTGGACATTATGCAAAGACAAGAACCCAAACCGGCTAATACCATTTCCACCGGAGTAGGACCCTTATTCTCGCCTCCCATATCTACTGGTTCGTCCACGGTAATATCAAAATCCCTTATGGAATTGGAGACCTGGAAACCTTTGAGGATGCGCGAGGTTACGGCAAATGTCTCTTTCGATTGCTCATTCATACTATACCCCCTTATTTAGTTTCCAAACTTAAGCTTTATAATACCGAAGAAATGGGACAAGTAAAACCCATTGGGTTGTCAAATCAGTGCTTACTATGCTAAGATATATTCACAGTTACACCACTGAATTATAGACCGAGTCAGGTAAGTCAAGCATGTACGGATCGCATATTAAATTATAGCCTTTCCTGATCCTTGTTCATGGTTGCCTGGTTAAATATTTTTGATTTTATAGGTTTTATATCTCCTTTGAGATATTCTATTGCTGCGATAGCTTTGGTAGCGGGAATCATCAACTGTAAGGATTTCTTATTTTTCAAAAAAGGGATCTCTTTGACTATCCAGGAAAAACACAAAGGATCCTTGGTACAAAAGGTTCAAAACATGATGGAAGTAGCAATGCAAATGATAGTCTGGCTTAAAGCAATGCGGGCACCATTTTTTCAAGCAGTTATAATCCCGGTTATCTTGGGAACCGCAATTGCTTGGTCCACAAAGGACACTTTTAATTTAGCTTATTTCTTATTGGCCTTGTTGGGAGTAGTATTCGTGAATGCAGGGACAAATTTAGCTAATGACTACTTTGATCACCAGAGCCGGGCGGATGATATTAACCCGGAAGTTACACCATTTAGCGGAGGTAGCAGGGTAATCCAGGATGGCCTACTCCCCGCCGGTAGAGTTTATCTATCTAGCTTGGTTTTTTTTGGATTAGCCTGTGTAATCGGATTGTACCTTATCTATTCTAGAGGATTGGCCATATTAGTTATTGGTATTATTGGAGTTCTCTCCGGATATTTTTATACTGCCTCACCTATAAAAGTTGGATACCGTGGGTGGGGAGAATTACTGGCAGGCATAAACTGTGGTCCATTAGTGGTGCAAGGTGCTTATTATGTTCAAACAAAAGCTTTGAGTCTAGAAGCATTGGTAGTCTCCATCCCAGTAGGTTTATTAATAACCGCTGTTCTTGTGATTAATCAATTTCCCGATAGAAAATACGACATGGAAGCTGGGAAAAACACTTTAGTGGCAACGATAGGCCTGAAAAGGTCATTACTTGGCTATTATCTTCTCATCACCTTCTCCTATCTACTTATTATCTTGGCTAGTTTTTGGGGAATAATTCCCAAAAACTGTCTAATTTCCACACTTACCATTCCCCTGGCTTGGAAAGCAATTAGAGTAGCCAGCTCTAATTATACCAACACAAAAGAGCTGATACCGGCTATGTCTACCACCATATTCATTCATCTAACAGTGGGACTCCTGTTATCTTCGGGCTACATATTAACGAGGATATTTACATGAACCTGGAAGAAACTTATAACTTGATAAGAGAACAGCTTCATTTGGTAGACCATGAATTGAAAAATGATCTACTTTCCACCAATGAAGTACGAACACTCAACAAATACATTTTAAATAGTTCGGGTAAACGGTTGCGTCCAGCGCTCGTTCTATTTTCGGCCAGAGTAGGTGATAAAGACAAGCAAAATGATAAGGTTATCCCTGTCTCAATTGCGGTAGAGATGATTCATACAGCTACACTTATTCACGATGATGTAGTGGATAATTCCGATTTACGGCGAGGTCAGCCCACCATTAGATCTAAATGGGGCAATGATATCTCCATTATCTTAGGGGACTATTGGTTCTCAAAAGCGTTTTCAATACTGGCTTCAAAAGCCCCGGGACTGATTGCCCCGCTGATGGAAGTTGTTAACAGAATGTGTGTGGGAGAACTAATGCAGTTAAAAAGATGCTATGACCTTACGCTTACCGAGGCTGATTACCTTGAGATAGTAAAGGAAAAGACGGCCTCTCTTATATCATCCTGCTGCCAGATAGGTGCTTTGGTAGGAGGAGCTTCGTTGGAGCAAATTAATAGTTTATCCCATTATGGATTGAATCTGGGAATAGCTTTCCAAATTACCGACGATTGTTTAGATCTAGTCGGTAATAAAAAGAAATTGGAGAAATCATTAGAAAACGATTTCACAAGCGGTAAGTTGACACTTCCTTTCATTTATACATTACATAAGGCCCGCAGGAAGGAGAGGAAAAAGATTGAAGAGGCGTTTAAAGCAAGAAATTTAAACAACAGTGTTCTTAATCAAATGAAGGGTATGGTAAAAAAATACGGAGGAATTGAATACGCTTTAAGTAAAGCGGAAAAATATACGAAAATTTCAAAGGAAAAATTAGAACCACTTGAGAAAACTGAGGTGAGGGATTCTTTGAGTCGAGTTGCCGATTACGTTGTAGAAAGAGTGGTAACGAAGAGTTAGCCGACCTAGTTATAGATGGTGTCAAAGGTTTATAAAGACTTTAGCGATACTGCGAGGGTTAAATGACCATTTCCGCCACCCCCTTACTTATAATTAAATCAAAGAAAAAAGGAGCGAAGACTTTTTAACAATTGAAAAATACCTATTCACAAAAAGGAAGCAATGTGGGACGTCTTAAGCGATATAGCTATTTCCTTTCCTATTACTTCCTGACTCACTTTAAGAAAAGACCGTTATTGGGAGGCATCAAGCTTACCCACAAATGCAATTTGACTTGTGCCCATTGTCCATTTTGGAAGAGGGAAAAAAATTCTCTATCCTTCTCTCAAGCCCTCACTGTTTTAAAGACCCTTTACCAACAGGGAGTTAGAATTGTCATTTTTGAAGGAGGAGAGCCCTTCCTGTGGAGAGATGAAAAATATGAACTTAAGGATATAATTTCCGAAGCAAAAAAACTTTTTTTCAGCGTCGGGGTAACTACTAATGGGACACTCCCCATTGAGATCAATTCCAATATCGTCTGGGTATCTATTGACGGTCTAAAAAAGACACATAATCAAATTAGAGGAAAATGTTTCAACGAGATCATAGCTAATATAAAAGCTTCTTCTCATCCTCGAATCTATGCACATATAACCATTAACTTTATTAACTGGAAAGAGATTCCAGATTTGATTGAGTTTATTACTCCCTATGTTTTTGGCATAACTATTCAGTTTCATTATCCATATGAAGGGGAAAAGGATGAATTATTCCTTCCCTTCGGTAAACGGCGCCAAGTCTTAGAAAATCTTATTGAGATAAAGAGGGAAGGGTATCCCCTAGATAACTCCTATGCCTGTCTTGAGGCTTTAAAAGATAACCGATGGAAGTGTTATCCATGGATGATTGCCTCTGTGAATCCTAATGGAAAGATTACCCAGGGTTGCTATGTTAAGAACCGAGGGAAAATTGCCTGTCAAAAATGCGGATTTTCTGCACACACAGAGCTCTCTTTAGCTTACAAGGGAGTATTAGAATCAGTTAAGGCAGGAGACAAGATCTTTGGCCAAAGGAGAAGTGACAAAAAACGTGGGTAGACCCGATTTAATACTTCTTCATCCTCCATCTGTTTACGATTTCAGAAAAAGAACAATTATGTACGGGCCGATCAGCGATGTAGTTCCTTCAACACCGATCTTTGAAATGTATCCTATCGGATTTCTGACCATGGCCCAGTATCTGAAACAGCATGGATATTCAGTGCGAATTATCAATGTCGCCCTTAAGATGTTAAAAAATACTCAATTTGATGTGGAAAAATTGATAAGAAAAGTAAATCCTTCAGCATTTGGGATCGACCTACATTGGCTGGCTCATGCCCACGGGAGCTTGGAATTGGCTGCCATCGTTAAAAAATACCATCCAAAGACCCCGGTGATTTTTGGGGGGCTTTCGGCCTCCTATTACCAAGAGGAACTTATCCATTATCCCCAAGTTGATTATGTTATACGTGGGGATTCAGCAGAGGAGCCTCTCCGAAAACTTCTCCAGACACTGGAACAAAAAGGAAAGCCGGATGATGTTCCCAATTTGACCTGGAAGAATAACGGTGAGATCCAGGTAAACGAACTTTTTTATCTGCCCGTTGATTTAGATGAGCTCTCCTTTGACTATAGAGGTATAATGAAATCAACTGTTAAGTACAGGGACCTTATGGGGCATATACCATTTCAAAACTGGCTAAACTACCCCATTGTGGCCTTGCTGCCCTGGCGGGGATGCGCACACAATTGTCTAACTTGCGGCGGCGGAGCCCAAGCTTACCGAAATATTTGCAGCCGAAAAGCCCCAGCCTATAGAAGCCCTAAGTTGTTAGCTTCCGATATCGGTCTGATTTCTCGATATCTAAAGGGTCCGATTATCATTTTAGGTGATATTCGTCAGGCTGGCATCCAATATGCCCATGAACTAATCAGTAGGATTAAGCGAGAAAAAGTTACTAACCATATAGCCTTGGAGCTTTTTTCCCCGGCTCCCAAAGAATTTCTCCAGACGATAGCCGATGGTATTCCAAACTTTAACCTTCAGATTTCACCAGAGTCACACGACGCGGAGATCCGTAAAGCTTTTGGTAGAAATTACAGTAACAAAGATTTAGAAGCCACTATTCAGAATGCCCTCAATTTGGGATGCAGACGCATAGATCTGTTCTTTATGATCGGTTTACCAAAGCAGACCCCAAAGTCAGTAAAAGAGACCATCAAGTACTGTGAGTTCTTGTTGAATAAGCATAATGGGGAAAGTGAAACCAAAATCCATCCTTACATTTCCCCGCTAGCCCCATTTTTGGACCCGGGGAGTCAAGCTTTTGAAAATCCAAAAGATAACGGCTATAAATTGTTTTATAAGACTTTAGAGGAACACAGGCAGGCACTGCTCTCTCCCAGTTGGAAATATGCTCTTAACTATGAAACAGAGTGGATGAATCGTGATGAATTGGTTAACTCCACTTACAAGGCAGCTTCCCAACTCAACAAGTTAAAGGTGAAATACGGTTTAGTAACCAAGAAAGAAGCCGAAAGAATAGAGGTACGGATCAACCAGGCTCAAAAAGTTATGGACAAGATTGATAAGATAATCTCCATCGAGGATCATAAGATGCGGAAAAGAAAACTTGAAGGCCTGAAGCGGCAATTTATCTCGCTTAATAGCTCAACTATCTGCAAAAAAGATGAAATGAGGTGGTTCGTAGGCTGGAATAAGTTTAATTTTCTTAAGGTAATCCAGGTAGTGATGAAAGAAATGTTTGATATATTCAAATTTTGGCCACGTCGGAAAGGAAAGTGAAGGTATTTTTTTAATCTATCCATCGAGGCTAAGGATAAAGGCTGGCTTATGTGAACTCAAAATATAAAAAAAGGGAGATAAATCAATGCAAAATAAGTTAAAAGAATCAATCTTAGATCCAAATGAGTTTACCGTAACTTGGGAACTGGTTCCGGGGCGTGGAGCAGAGGAGAAATCCCAAGAAACGATCTTTGAAAACGCACAGGAGGCTACGAAAAGTGATTTAATTGATGGTATATCTATAACTGATAATCCATCTGGCACCCCGGCAATTTCGGCTGAGTACCTGGGAGCAAAGCTTAAAGAAATGGGACTGGAACCGCTGGTTCATTTTACGGCCAAAGATAAATCAAGAAACCAAATGGAAAGTTTTCTGTATTCTCTAGAACGCGAAGGTGTTTATAATCTTCTGCTGATGACCGGTGATTATCCCACGGATGGGTACAGAGGCCAATCTCAGCCGGTCTTCGATCTTGATTCAACTCAAATGATAGAGCTAGTTACCTCTCTAAACGCAGGCTTGGAATATAATGATGCTTACGGCCGGTCCCAACAACTAAAAGAGACCCATTTTTTTCCGGGCGCGGTAGTTTCGCCTTTTAAGCAGAAGGAAGAGGAGCTCTTATCTCAGTACTATAAGTTAGCCAAGAAGATACAGGCGGGGGCCAAATTTATTATTACCCAGCTTGGTTACGATGCCAGAAAGTTCCATGAGTTAAAACTATACGCTGATATAAATGATTGGGACGTTTCTCTAATCGGCAACGTCTACTTGTTATCTCACCCTGCCGCTCGGGTGATGAATGCAAATCAAATCCCAGGCTGTGTGGTTACCGACGATTTACTAAATCAGTTGGCTAAAGAGAAAAAATCGGATGACAAAGGTAAAAAAGCCAGACTACTTAGAGGATCGAAAATGTATGCCTTTATGAAAGGGATGGGCTACCACGGAGTCCACATCGGAGGACATGGGATAAGTCTTGAGGACGTAGAATTTGTTATTAACAAAGGAGAAGAGCTGACCACTGATTGGCGCGATTTTGTCCCTGAGTTCAACTACCCGATGGAAGAAGGGTTTTATTACTTTGAAAAGGATGAAAAGTCTGGGCTGAATAAATCTGCTCCGGTTACCACGGATAAAAGCACCCGCAAAAGCTTTCGTTATACGATATTTAGAATATTACACCGGCTTTTATTCGAACTTGATAGCCCCTTTTTCAGACCCATGCAATCTATAAGCAGGCTGGTTGATGATAGTTTCTTGGAAAAGCGGTTTTTGGCCATAGAACGATTAATGAAAACTATAACCAATGACTGTCAGGAGTGTGGTGATTGTGCTTTATTTGATTTGGCTTACCTTTGTCCAATGTCCCAATGCCCCAAAAATCAGAGAAATGGCCCTTGTGGGGGCAGTCGTGATGGCTGGTGTGAGGTCTATCCAGATGAGAAAGAATGTGTTTATGTGAAAGCCTACAGGAGACTTAAAGCATATCAAGAAGAAGAGCAGTTAAAGGAGGAGTGGATACCGCCGGTAAACTGGGATCTGCATCACTCATCATCATGGCTTAATTTCTATCTAGGGCGAGATCACACCGCGAAGAAAATGGGAATCAAACAACCTGACAAAAGTTAACTTAGCCAAGGTTCAAAAGCGTGACAAATGTTAGCCGCTCGTGAAATACGCGAATTTCTGGAGGCATTTAAGTAAAGATTCTCCTATCAGATCCTTACCTGCAAATCTCAGAATAATACATCTGATATTTTTCCTCGGCCTCAACAGCAATCAGTTGTTGTAAGAATAACAATCCGGGTCTGTCCAATTCAAGATCTGGATAAGATCGCCCTTCATCCGTGCTGTCCCAAATTATCCTTCCTCCTCCCTCTGAAAGCCGGCGATTAACTCAACTTCCCCCTCTTAGGCAAAAAATAAAAGGGGCAAAAAGCCTATAGA
>CAYUCE010000016.1:0-36149 GCA_964443275.1 uncultured Thermotogae bacterium
AAACCCCTGTTAGTAAGCAGGTTTGTGCAAAAGGGAGGGGGGTGAAGTTGAGCTATTCTCATGTTCTGTACTAAATCATCCATTTGTCCGGATTCTTCTAGTATCCCACCGATTAAAGGCATGAAGAATACTACGATAGAAAGGTAAACGATAGAAGGATCAGAGAAGGTAAGATAAATCCTCGTCCATATCAATTGAGGAGAGGAGGTGAAAATACCTAGGGTTAAGGCAGCCGCAAACAGCCCTAATGCCAAATTTGTTCGGGAAAGATAGAGTAAAACAAAGATGGAAACGAAAAAACCTATCCACACCATTAAAACCAAAACCCTATTTGTTTAAGTATATCATCAAAACGGAAATATCAGCTCGGGAGATGCCGGGTATGCGTGAAGCTTGACCAAGGGTCTCTGGTTTTACATTGGCTAGTCTTTCTTGGCCTTCGTTGGAGAGGTTATCTATTTCTGAATAGTCCAACCCTTCCGGAATTTTTTTATCTTCCATTCGCTTGAACCTTTCTACCTGCTGAAGCTCGCGTTTTATGTAACCTTGGTATTTGGCTCGGATTTCAATTTCACAGATCACTTCATCAGGCAAGCCATTGCTTTTGTTTTCAAAATCTAAAAGCTCCGGAAGGCTAATCTCGGGCCTTTTAAGCAAGTCCAAGAGCTTCTCTCCTCCATCCAGGTTGGAGACATTGTAGGTATCCATAAATTCTTTTGGGTTTCCTACTTCGTTTAGTGAGGTATCTTTGAGACGTTGGGATTGTTTTTGGATAAGCTTTTTTTTTCGACGGAATTTCTGGTAACGCTTCTTTTTAATCAGCCCCATAGAGTAGCCTAAATCAGTGAGGCGCAGGTCGGCATTATTTGCCCGGCAGATTAGTCTAAACTCGGACCTTGAGGTAAGCATTCGATAAGGTTCATCTATTCCTTTGGTTACCAAATCGTCTATTAATACCCCTATGAATGCCTTGTCCCGGCCTAAGACTACCGGGTCCTCCTCCTTAACTTTTAGGCTGGCGTTTATTCCGGCCATTATACCTTGAGCTGCTGCTTCTTCATAGCCGGTAGTCCCGTTAATCTGGCCAGCACAGAAAAGATTTTTAACTAGTTTGGATTCTAGGCTCCCTTTGAGCTGAGTGGGGTCCACAAAGTCATACTCGATGTCATACCCGTACCTTTCTATAATTGCTTTCTCTAGTCCGGGGATGGAATGTACCATTTCATCTTGAACGTCCGGTGGTGCGGAGGTGTAGATGCCCTGAAGGTACATTTCCTCGGTTTCTTTTCCTTCCGGTTCTACAAATACTTTGTGCCGATCTCTATCCGGAAATTTGAGCACCTTGGTCTCCAGAGAAGGGCAGTATCTGGGGGCCGCCCCCTGTAAGGTCCCGTTGTGTCGGGGATTTCTATCCAAATTCTGGCTGATTATGCGGTGGGTTTCAGGGACGGTATGAGTAATCCACACCGGGAAATCCTTGGATAAAATCCTCCTTTTGGAGGTATAAGAGAAAGCCAAGGGCACATCATCAGTATCTTGCCTGATTAGCTTACTTGTATCTAGGCTGTTTCGGTTTATACGGGGGGTGGTACAGGTATTTAATCTTCCCAGCCTAAATCCCATCTCCTTTAAGTTCTCCGATAGCCCCTTGGCTGGAGGTTCACCCGCCCTTCCGGCCGGGTAGCAAAGTTGACCTATGTAGACCTTGCCATCCAGGAAAGTACCCGTAGTTAGGATTACTGCGGTGGCTTTAATAAAAACCCCTTCTCTAGTTTTGGCCCCGGTTACTTTTCCGTTTTCCCAGGTAAGTTTTTCAATCAAGCCTTCAAGCAAGTATAGATTCTCTTGATTTTCCAGCTCTTTCTTCATTTTTTGCTTATAGACGTTTCGGTCGATTTGAGCCCTTACTACTTGCATGGCCGGTCCTTTACTGGTGTTTAATCGCCGAATGTTGATCATTGCCCGGTCAGTATTCCGCCCTATCTCTCCACCCAAAGCGTCCACTTCTTTGACCAGTTGAGTCTTACCGGGACCCCCAACTGCTGGATTGCAAGGTGGTTTGGCTACTTCGTTTAGATTTGTGGTAACTAGGCAAGTCTTCATACCCATACGGGCACCGGCCAAGGCAGCTTCACATCCGGCGTGTCCGGCTCCCACTACGAGCAGGTCCGTACTTTTGGGCATAGTTAAGTATTTTTATATCTTTTTATTCTTTTCCCCCATCCCCGCGGTTGGTAAAGGCCTTGCTTAAAGTTTCGAAGATATTTATGGGTACGGGAAAGATTATGGTCGAAGTATTATCGGCTGAAATGTCGTTTAGTGTGCTTAAGTATCTAAGTTGAATAGCAGCCGGATTCTGTTGGAGTATACCGGCGGCCTCTCTTAGTTTCTCAGAAGCCTGCAATTCCCCTTCTGCATTTATTATCTTGGAACGTCGTTCTCTTTCTGCTTCTGCCTGTCTAGCAATGGCTCGCTGCATGTCCTGAGGGATTTTTACGTCCTTTATCTCCACGGCTGTTACCTTGATTCCCCAAGGGTCGGTTTGCTCATCGATTATAGACTGAAGTTGTTCATTTAACTTCTCTCGCTCGCCTAGCACATCGTCTAATTCCGCTTTACCCACCACACTTCGCAGCGTGGTCTGTGATATTTGACGGGTAGCTTCTAAATAGTTCTCTACTTCCACTACAGAGGCTTCCGGATTCATAACCCTAAAATAAACCACTGCATTTACGTTAGCTGGTACATTATCCTTGGTAATGACCTCTTGGGGGGGGACGTCCAAAGTAACGATTCTTAAGGAAATCTTTACCATCTTGTCCACAATAGGAATTATGAAAAAGAGTCCCGGCCCTTTACCTCCTACTAAACGGCCCAGACGAAATATCACTCCTCTTTCGTATTCTCTAACTATTTTAATGGCATTCATCAAAAATAAAACCACTACCGCAATTACTATAACTCCACCTATTTGCATCTTCTCAGCACCTCCGGAAATTAATATCTGCACTAATAATAGAGAAAACTGCTGGGTGAGTCAACAGCAGGTTTGTGAAAAAACGTCCTCTCTATTATTATAGACTCATTAGTTCAAGGCTTTGGGCTGGAAATTTTATTGGGTAGAGCAAATATACCTTAATTAAGCGTCCTAAAAATAATGAATTCATATAAGAAGCAATGGAGGGATACCATGAGAAATCCTATAATCGCGGCTAATTGGAAGATGAATAAGACTAAAGGTGAGACATTAGAGTTTGCCGGTAAGTTTATTCAACAAATAGGTGAAGTTAGGGTAACTGAGATGGCCATTGCTCCCCCATTTACCTCTCTTGACGCCCTGGGTCAGGCTGTTAAAGGTACGGAAGTCAAGCTGGCGGCCCAGAACGTTTATTTTGAGAAGAAGGGGGCTTATACAGGAGAAATCTCAAGCGTTATGCTTAAAGAGCTGGGCTGTGAGTACGTAATAGTTGGACATTCTGAGCGACGCGGTCTGTTTGGCGAAACTGATCAATCAGTAAACAGGAAGCTAAAAGCGGTATTTGGAAGTTCTATGATCCCTATCCTGTGTGTAGGGGAAAATCTGGAGCAAAGAAAAGCCGATAGGATGGAAGCGGTTATTAAAAGAGGGCTAGTAGAGGGCCTAAAAGGCATAGAAGCTGAGCAGATTTCGGAGATGGTAATTGCTTACGAGCCAATTTGGGCTATTGGGACTGGGCAGACGGCTTCACCCAAAGATGCAGATGCCGGGGTCAAATTTATAAGAGAGTTAATCGGCGAGATGTACAGCTTGGAGGTTGCTCAAAGTTTACGAGTCCAATATGGAGGAAGTGTCAAACCTCATAATGTAGCTGAGATAATGAGTATGCCCGATGTGGATGGGGCACTGGTTGGAGGGGCTTCTTTAGACCCGGAAAGTTTTGCCGCAATAATTAAAAAAGTAGAAGAGATGCAAGAATAACCGGATTTTTTATATCTATATTAATCCGGAGAGTGACCTAATTTTTCCACCTGCGCTATTCCTTAGAAAGAGGAAAAGTTCTTCCTCTAGATTAATATAGCCCGGGAGCAAAATTGATCTAGTATAGCTAAAAGTTATATGATATCCTAAATATGGAGAGGTTTAATCCAAATGAATAACGGCAGGTTGATAGTTGGAGTTGTGGGTGGGGGAAGTTGCTCGAAGCGATTAAAAAGAATAGCTGAGCAGGTGGGAGAGGGGATAGCCACCAGAGGAGCCTATCTGATATGTGGTGGTAAAGGAGGAATAATGGAAGCTGCCTGCAAGGGGGCGAAAAAGGCCGGTGGGACCACTATAGGGTTGCTACCTGGGTCTAACAGGTCGGAAGCAAACAGATGGGTGGATATACCTATTGCTACTGGTTTGGGCCAGGCACGTAATTTGATCATTGTAAAGTCCTCTCAAGCCATAATTTCTATCGATGGGAAGTTTGGTACTCTTTCGGAAGTGGCGTTTGCTCTAAAAGGAGGTGTACCGGTGGTAGGGCTTGAAAGCTGGGCCGTAAGTGAGCAAATTGTCATGGCAAAAACCCCGGAAGCTGCGATTGAAAAGGCATTCGAGTTAATAAACAATTGAGTTAAAATATGTCCATATTGACAACAGATCGGACCGCTGATAGTATTATCCAGCACTCACTTCTAGAGAACTATAGCAGACTATCTACCGTAGATAGCTAGAAGTGAGTGCTGGAGGAGGTAAAAAATGGAAATATTAAAGGTGGCGTCCAGTTCCAATTCCAACTCAGTGGCCGGAGCAATTGCGGGGGCATTGGAAAAAGAAAAGGTTGTAGAAGCACATGCTATTGGTGCGGGAGCGGTTAACCAGACGGTAAAAGCGATTGCGATAGCTCGGAGGTTTGTGGAAAAGGAGGGCAGTAAACTAAAATTTATTCCGGGTTTTATGGATTTGGAAATAGACGGAAAAGAAAAGACTGGAATAAAATTCATCATCGAGCGCTAGAGGAAGTCAGGATATTATTTGAAAGATAAATAGTAATTTTTAATGAAAAACCCCACATAATTTTACTTTTACCATGTTAAAAAAATATGTGAATGATGCTATTGAAGCTGCACTACAAAGGATGGATTATCAAATAGATGAAATAGAGATCAAAGTACCTGATCAGCAAGAATTTGGAGATCTTTCTACCACCGTGGCTTTAAAATTAAGTTCGGATTCAAAGCAGTCACCGATGACCATAGGTGAGCAGATCCTAGCACATTTAGACAGAGATCGATTTAGAAAGGTAGAAGTAAGAGAGCCCGGATTTATCAACTTCTTCCTCAAGGACGAGCAGATTGTCAAGGTACTGGTGAATGTACTGAAGGAAGGAAAAAGGTTTGGCCAATCTGAGGAGGGGCGGGGGAAACTGGTTCAAGTAGAGTTTGTATCATCCAATCCCACCGGACCTCTTACCGTAGGGCACGGGCGCCAAGCGGTTTTAGGGGACGTTTTGTCTAATCTCTATGAGAATATGGGCTATGAGGTAATAAGAGAATATTATTTTAATGATGAAGGTCGTCAAGTGGAGCTTCTAGCTCGCTCTTTGTGGACTCGCTATTTACAAGAGCTGGGTGAAAAGGTGAGCTTGCCGGAAGACGGATACCGGGGTGATTACCTTATAGACATGGCCAGTGAATTGGTCAACCAAGTTGGTGACCGCTATTTGGAAGCTGGGTGGAATGAAAAGACGATCACCTTTTTTAAAAATAAGGCCATGCGAGAAATGATCAATTCAATCAAGGAGGATTTAAAAAACTTTGGGGTAAAATTCGATGTGTGGTTTAGGGAAAGTGAGCTGCATAAGGAGGGAAAGGTTGAAAACACTCTCCAAGAGCTAAAAAATAGAGGGGGTGTTTATAAAAAGGGCGGTGCTCTTTGGTTGAAAGCGGCTGAATTCGGAGCTGGTAAGGATTCGGTATTGGTAAAAAGCAATGGTGAAAAGACCTATCTCCTGACCGATATTGCTTATCACCGCGATAAGATAAAGAGGGGCTTTGATATGGTCATAGACGTTTGGGGAGCTGATCATCACGGCCACGTGGCTCCCATGGAAGCAGCCATGCGCTTTTTGGGTATAAGGGAAGGTTTCTTTAATTGTCTAATTCATCAGTTTGTTACCCTAAAGGAAGGATCAAAGATGTCTACCCGGGCGGGGGAGTTCATTACCTTAAGAGAATTAGTACAAGATTTATCATCCGATGTTGTCCGGTATTTTATGGTGATGAGAAAGCCCAATCAACACCTGGAGTTTGATTATGATCTGGCTAAAGAGGAATCTATGCAGAATCCTGTTTACTATGTTCAATACGCACATACCCGTATCGCAGGAATCCTGCGAAAGCTGGGCCGGAAAGATCTGGCGATAGATGAAGAAGAGTTCAAAGATAAATTGTTAACCGCCCAAGAAGAGCTGGACTTGATTAAAAAATTGGATCAGTTCCCTGAGACCCTATATGATGCCGGTAGAAACTTTGCTCCCCATCTGGTATGTGAATACTTACAGGATCTGGCTTCCCTTTTTCATAATTTTTACGATAAGTATCGAGTGATCACCGAAGACGAGGAGCTTACCAGGTCGCGGTTAGCTTTAATTAAAGGCGTGCAAATAGTCTTGAAGAAAGGCCTGGGAATTCTGGGGATATCAGCGCCGGATCGGATGTAAAAGTAATGAAATTGCTACATCATACATTTCTTATCTTAACTGGAATCCAGTCATGTACCTTGTCCACTTTAAGTATTTCATTTTAAAAGCCACCCTCTATATAGTTATCGGTTAAATTTAAATTAGAAATTATATTTGTTATCTTGACTTAGATCGGAACCAGTTTTATAATCGCTATGTGATAGTAAGTTAAAATACAGTTTCAAAATAATCAAACTGGAAGGAGAAAGCACCGCCTGAGCAAAGATATCTTTAATTTGGAAGGTGGTGAATAAAGCGCGAAGCTGGCAAGCAGGAGACTTTAGAATAACGAAATATTAATTTAAGGAGGTGATGGAAGGCGAAAAGCAAGACCTAAATCCAACCGAAACTCGAAATCTCTAACTAGGAGGTAGAGAAAATGAGGCTTTCAAAATCATTTTTAGTCATGTTGTTGATTGGTTTGCTGACCTTTATGTTGGCAAGTAACAGTATTGGGCAACAATTTCGTCCGGTAATAGAGAAGGTCAAGGATACAGGTGTGCTAAAAATAGGTTGTAGGGAAGCAGCAAGGCCCTTTGCTTACGTGGATGAAAAGGGTAACATGGTAGGATTTTCTCAAGATCTGGCTTTTTTATTGGCTAAGAAGCTGGAAAAAAGGGTAGGCAGGGAAGTAAAAGTTGAGCAAATATCTTTCGCCGGGCCCGCTCGTATAGCTGTCCTTACCACCGGCAAAGTAGATCTGGAGCCTGGTTCTTCAACCCATACTGCTGCTCGGGAAGATGTGGTAGATTTCAGCGTCCCTTTCTTCTTTACTGACACTGTATTCGCGGTCCGCAAGGGCGAAGGGATTGATTCATTGGAGGACTTAGACGGTAAGATTGTGGGCTCTATGACCGGCACTACCAACCTTAAAGCACTCCGAAAGATCATAGATAAGGGCGTAATTGATCCCCAGCACCTGGTTATAGTTGAGACTCACGCTAAAGGATTCCTTGCTCTACAGACCGAGAAAGTAGATGCTTACTTCACGGATACCAGTCTTCTCATGGGGCTTAAAATGGCCGCAAAAAATCCAGAAGATTACGAAATAATTTTAGAATCAATCCACACGGAGCCTTATGGATGGATGATGAGAGAGGGAGATTCCGACTGGCGAGACTTCGTTAACCACTTCTTCTTCTGGACTTTGCAGACTAAGTGTACCGATGAATTGGATACTTTATCCGAACTGGGTATCCTGAGTGAATGTAGAGACCCGGACTTTACAATCTTCGATGCTGTATATGATAAATGGATGGGGCCTGAATCTGCTACACCGATACCTAGAACCCCTGATTTCAACCGATACTTAGAGCTTATGCAGTGGCCTGGTGTTGAAGAAGTGTGGCCGACTAAGGGTTAAAGAAATAGAAAGGAGAAAAGGTAAGAAGAGCAGAAGGATATTTTTCTGCTCTTCTTCCTAATTTGAAATGGGCTACGTACTTGATTGGGGTGTGATAGTAAGGGATCCCAATTGGCAGTGGTTACTGAGTGGTTTCATCAGAACGTTGATATTGGGATCGATAAGTTGGGGGATTGCTCTGGTCCTGGGGATAGTTATAGGGACTATTCGCACCTTACCTTATAAAATTCCCCGAATGATAGGCAAAGTGTATGTAGAGTTCTTCCGGAATATTCCTCTCCTGGTTCAACTATTCTTTTGGTATTATGTGATACCTCCTATGGTTGGTCAATGGTTGAATAGAATGCAAAGCCTTCCTTGGATCATGGCCATATTTGGACTGGGAATCTATACAGCTTCCAGAGTAGGGGAGCATATTCGGTCCGGTCTAAACTCAGTTCCAAAGAGCCAACGTTATGCTGGTCTCTCCACTGGTTTGTCTAGATTGCAGCTTTACCGTTATGTAATAATTCCTTATGGCTTTCGTCTGATGATCCCCCCAATTAGCACTGAATTTTTAACTATATTCAAAAATTCGGCTCTGGCAATGACCATAGGGGTATTGGAGCTTTCCGGCCAGGCTTATGAGATTGGTAGTTATACTTATCATTCCTTCGAACCGATTACCGCCGCAGTAGTAGGATATCTAATAATCGGCCTCACCATTATCTCCTTTATGGGTTGGGTGGAAAAGAAACTTAGAATTCCCGGTCTGGTAGGCGGTGGATGATAATTATGGGTATAGACTGGGCGGTAATACCACGGAATATAACTATACTTTGGGGCGGTTTAATTACCACTTTTAAATTATTCGTGTTTGCTCTGGCCGGTGGGCTTCCGTTAGGGATATTCTTAGGCCTAGGGAGGCTGTCTTCTAAAAGATGGATTTATTATCCGGTGAGTGCCTATATAAACTTCATCCGAAACATCCCACTACTTATGGTAATTTTTTGGATTTATTTTGCGCTACCTTTAGTTACTGGGTATACTGTAAGTCCTTTAATATCGGCTATTGTAGCCTTTATAGTTTTCGAAGCTACCTATTTTGGTGAGATTATCAGGGCTGGCTTTCAGACAGTAAAAAAAGGAGAGATGCAAGCCGCCTATTCTACCGGGCTTACTTATTGGCAAGTGGTACGCTACATACTTATCCCAATTGGCTTACGACGAGTAATTCCCAGCTTAATGACCCAAACTATTGTAATATTTCAGGATACCTCTCTTGCTTTCGTAATTGGGTTAAGAGAATTTGTAAGGGCTGCTACCATAGCTAACGCTAGAGAAGTTAGACCTTTAGAACTGTTTGGCTTTGTTGCTTTAGTTTATCTTATTCTTTGTCTGGCTGGCTCTACGATATCCAACCGTTTAGAGGTAGAAGGAGAGTGAGAAATGGTTAGTGGAGGAGAAACATTAATTAAGATTGAAGAGTTAAGCAAATGGTATGGTGAGATTCAAGCATTGGATAAAGTTTCCTTAGATATTCATCGTGAAGATGTCATAGTTATCTGTGGACCTAGTGGTTGTGGGAAAAGTACTCTTTTAAGATGTATAAATGGGTTGGAAGAGTTTCGAGAAGGGGACATAATTGTAAGTGGCATTTCCGTTAAAAGTGTCCAGAACACAAAAAAAATCTATAAACTCCGCTCCCAAATTGGCATGGTTTTCCAACATTTTGAACTTTACCCTCATCTAACTGCTTTGGAAAATATCACTTTGGCGCCCCAAAAGGTATTCAAAATGAAGAAAAAAGAGGCTAGAGCAAGGGGAATGGAACTCTTGGAGCGAGTGGGGATCCCAGAACAAGCACACAAAAAGCCGGGTGAGTTATCGGGAGGTCAGCAACAGCGGGTAGGAATTGCCCGGGCCATAGCTATGGATCCACAAACTATTATGTTTGATGAGCCTACATCCGCCCTGGACCCTGAAATGATACGAGATGTGCTGGCAGTGATGGCGGAGCTGGCTGAAGGGGGATTGACCATGGTAGTAGTAACTCACGAAATGGGATTTGCCAAAGAGGTTTCGAATAAGATCGCATTTATGGAGGGTGGCCGGATTGTCGAACACGACGATGTGAAGACGTTCTTTGAAAATCCGGAATCGGAGCGAGCCAAGGAATTTGTAGATAGGGTTTTAGTGCACATTTGAGGTTTTTATTAAGGTGCTCGGTGAGTTTAATACCGGATCTGTAAGAAGCGACATCGCTTTAATTGACGAAATAATCGGGGTTAAGCTGGCCATCTCTGATCACTGCTGTTCACAGCCTACCCAAGATGAATTAAGTAAACTAGCTTCCCAGGCGTGTGTGGGGGTATGTTAGGAAATAAGCCGGGAATTGTTCATCATGTAGGGAGGTAGCTCACAAGGTTTGAAACCCATCTTAAAGGTAGTAAAAAATTCTCATCACCTGCTCATATCCTCCCCCTTTCATTTTCTTTACTAAATCCAGAAAACTTAATTCTCACATAAACGCGAAAAAACCTATCCATCAACCCTTGATTGTTGCCAGTTATGGCCTCGTATTTGCCCTTCTTTAAACGCTTGAGTACTTCCTTCCTATTTCGCTTGTAGAATATTCAATTGGGGAGCATTCCTCTCACCACCTCTTGGTCTCATTTTAAGGATGGTGAGTGTTATCTCCATTACATAAGTCCCCTACAAATGTGCTCTATGGCGGCTTATATAAAAACTTTAGAGTAGACGAGTCATACTTGACAAATCTAAATGTTTGATTTATAATATTTGTCAAACAATCATACATAACTAAAGGAGGTTTGTATGGAGCGAGAGCTCACAAGAAGAGATTTTCTGAAGAAGGTTGGAGGAGCTGGTTTGGTTGCGGTTGGTCTATCTGGATCTTATGTCTATTCACAATCCTGGCCTACACTGCGGCTTATTGGGCCTAACTACAATCAACTTGACCAAGTTCAAAAAGCAGCAAATGAGGATTTGCCCTTCGATTTAGAGTTTCGAAATCTTACCACTGTTGATAAGAAGAGTGTGATCGTTGGTCAACCGCAGACCTGGGATGTGGCCGACGGCCTGTCTGAGAACTTCGAGATCACTTGGCCCACGGGAAACTTCCAGCCAATCGATACCGAGCGACTCGAGCACTGGAATAAGATAAACCCCTTATACACAAAAGGCCGTTTCACAGTAGAGTGGATCAACGAAACTTTCGACCAAAACTTAACTGAATTGCCCCCTGGGAAGGTCGAAAATAGCTATGGAGATACCCCTTGGAAGAGACTTTTCTATGACGAGGACACAAGAGAACTTACCTCAAAGAAAGGCCGGTACATTTCTGGTATGCCCACGACCCATAACATGGACACCCTCGGTTACAACAGGGACGTAATTAGTCCCGAAGAGTTGACTAGCATGGGTGCATTATTGGACCCAAAATATAAGGGCAAGGTTGCTTTGAATGCAGATCCTACCACCGGGGGTCAAGACTTGCTTCTGGCACTCTTAGAGAAGGGACTAGTTGATGTGAATGACCCAGCAGATCTAACTCGAGATGAGATGGATGAAGTAATAGGGGCCGCTCTTAAATTCAAGAAGCAGGGGCAATTCCGGGCTTTCTGGGCTTCCTTTGTAGATTCGGTTAATCTTATGGTTAGCGGCGAGGTTGTCCTGGAGTCCATGTGGTCTCCAGCAGTTTCCATGGCAAAGACTCAGGGTACGGATGTAGGGTACCCGAACCTTTCACCGGGAGGCCGAGGCTGGCAGTCAATTATCATGATCAATGGTGCAGCTACTGGCAAGAAGTTGGAAGCGGCTTATATGTATCTTAACTGGTGGGCTGAGGGTAAGCCATTCGGTGTCGTAGGACGTCAAGGTTACTATAGCCCATACCCTGAAAACGTGAAGAAATATCTTTCTGAGTCGGAATGGAAATACTGGTACTTAGGTGAGCCAGCTACAGAACCACTTCCCTACATTGATGGTGAAACGATTATAGTTGAACCTGGTGACGTAAGGGACGGCGGTTCCTACTGGGAACGCATGAGTCACGTTTACACGTGGAACTCCACCATGAAAAACAATGCCTACTGGGTTGGTAGATGGAGCGAATTGCTTATGGCTTAGAGGGTTGCTAACTGGTTAAATTGAAAAAGTAAAGTTAAGTATAGAACAGCCAAATTTGCTTGCCACTGGGGAAAAGGAACAAGGGTGATGAAGCCAGGTTTGGATGTCTGAAGGATAAGTTAGTTTCCAGAGCTAGTGAGGGTTTTGTTCTACAAAACCCTCACTAAATTTCTTAATTTCTTGTTACCTATCTATTATGAAGTTAAGTAGAATTATCATTTTTAGAGTTATAAAGGGGAAAGAGGAGTATGGAGGTGATATATATTGGCGGGGACGGAAGTGGTATTAGAAAATGTTACTAAAAAATTCGGTGATTTGGTGGCAGTGGATAGCTTTTCTGCTGAGATCAAACGGGGAGAATATTTTTTTCTTCTCGGACCAAGTGGTTGTGGAAAAACGACCCTGTTACGCATGATCGGGGGTCACACGGTACCTACAGAGGGAGAGATATATATCAGAAATGAAAATATGCGAGGACTCCCTCCTAACGAGCGGAACACTGCTATTGTCTGGCAACACTTTGCACTATTTCCCCACAAGACTGTTTTAGGAAACGTTGCATTCGGTTTGAAGATGAAAGGTATTGATAGGAAAAAACGGGAATCGGAAGCAATGGACCTATTGGAAATGGTGGGGTTGGTCAAGTATCGGGATAGCAAACCCCATGAGCTTAGCGGAGGACAACAACAGCGAGTTGGCTTTGCAAGGGCTTTGGCCATAAAACCAGCTGTTCTCCTACTGGATGAACCCTTAGGAGATTTGGATAAGTTGTTGCGCCTTGAGATGAGAACTGAACTAAAGAACCTTCAGCGGGAAACTGGACTTACTTTTATTCACGTAACTCACGATCAGGAGGAGGGCCTTTCCATGGCGGATCGCTTAGTGGTTATGCACCAGGGCCGCATTGAGCAACTGGCTCCGCCAGATGAGATTTACACAAAACCGAATAACTTATTTGTGGCTACTTTTATGGGTGATAACAACATTTTTCAAGGCCAGATCGACGCTATTGAGGGAAACCGGGTTACCATCAAGACCACAGTTGGTGATTTTATTGTGGCAACGGAGCAGACTGAAGAAAAGGATCTTTCAAAAGGGGATGAGGTATCATTTTCGGTCCGCTCGGATCTTACCAAGGTGTTGAAGGATGGGGAAGTCATAAATAAGGCAGGTGGTGAGGTCACTTTTGTTGAATATCTGGGGGGCCAAGTACATCTTTATGTAAGCTTATCAGAGAATGGGGAAACATATAAGGTTGGGATACCGCCGGAAGATTACGCACAACGGTCCTATCAGATAGGAGACCATGTGTCAATTACCTGGAAAGAGGAGGACGGTATTCTGTTCACGAAATAGTCCTTTTATATCAACTGGGCGTCCTAAATAATCCATAATGTAAAAAAGGAGTTGTGTTGATGAGGAAGAAGTTAATGACACTTTTTTTAACCGGCCCTTCATTACTTTGGTTAATTCTTTTTTTGGCCGTTCCTGTTGTAACTATTGTTATCGTTGGTTTTTGGCAGGTGAGTATAGGGGGGTTGAAACCGGGCTTCACACTGGAAAGTTATAATCTTGTATTTTCATCTGGTGCAAATCTCCGCATCTTGTTAAATACCTTTAAATTATCAGGAATCACAATTGCTATCTCACTTTTGATCGGCTTTCCAGTTGCCCACTTCCTGACCTTTCATGTCAAGACGCTGCGTATGAAAATCGTTTTGTTTCTAATTGCTCTTACTCCTTTCTGGACGAACTATTTGATTCGCTCCGCGACCTGGTTATCGATGTTGGGTCGCCGAGGTGTAATAAATATGACGTTAATGCAGATTGGACTCATTGAGCAGCCCTTAGATTCTTTGGCTTTTGGTCAAACTAGTATAATCGTGGCATTCGTTCAGCTCTATTCGCTCTTCATGATGGCTCCTATCTTTTTTCTCCTCTCGAGTATTGATGAAAGCACCATTGAGGCTGCCCGTGATATGGGGGCGAGCACTATCCAAGTCTTCAAGGAGGTCATTTTTCCCCTGAGTGTACCAGGTATTGTTATTGGGACAATACTAGTCTTTGTCACAACCATGGGTGACTTTGCCACTGTCCAAATCGTCGGGGGAGGTAAGCACGGATCTATCGGCCTTGTGATGAGAAATTTAATCAATTATACGCAGTATTCACCGTCAGCAGCGGTCGGTGTTGTGTTCGTGGTAGTGATGCTTATATCGCTTGTAATATTGACCCGATTTTCCGATCTTATGAGGGAGTTGTGAAGTTATGATCAAGAAAGGCCGAATCATGAAGATCGTACTGATAATTTTTTTTATAGGCTATATTATCTATCTGTATTTACCTATTTTGGTTATGATGGTGCTATCGTTTCAAGGTCCGGAGGGTGGGTTGATTTTCCCAATGAAAGGAGTAAGCCTTCATTGGTACAAAACATTAATTCAGGGAACCGCCGGGGTCAATTTCGGCGCGGCGATTACGAGATCGTTGATATTAGGCTTGCTAACTACGGTGGTTACTGTGATCTTTGTTACTATGTTGGCGATAGCCTTTCGTCGCACTTTCAGGGGGGAAACCTTGGTCTTCTACTTTATACTGTCGGCCTTGGTCACCCCAGGTATACTGATTAGCTTAGGCGTGAGTATCTTTTGGAATATCTTGGGTTTGGATCCGAGCTGGTTAACCACAGGACTTGGTGTCCATGTAATGTGGGCGCTCCCGTTCGGCTTCCTGGTGATGCTTGCCGTCTTTAATCGATTTGATGCAAGTGTAGAGGAGGCGGCACGGGATTTAGGAGCTACGGCTCCCAGGACATTTTTGGAAATCACCTTGCCGTTGATTGGCCCCGGTTTGCTTGGCGCTGCGCTCTTTGCGTTCACCATGTCTTGGAACGAGTTTGACCGGACGTTTTTAGTAGCCGGTAGGTCCACTCTGCCATTGGCTATTAATAACTTATTGAGTGTCCGTACCAGCCCGGCCCTGTATGCACTGGGTACCATCACTACTCTCTTGGTGTTCTTTTTGGTGGGTATTTATTTAGTCACGTACCTCTTGAGGGGATGGAGAAGATGAGGCAAATGTTAAATATAATGTAAAGTTTCTTAGCCGGACAAAGAAGCTGGTGGGTGCTTTGCTTGAAGTTGTAGAAAATACCTATATGGTGTCCATTGTCAGCACCTTGGTCACGGATTACAGAGGATGTAAATCTATTTTGGGTAGATTTTGATTAAAGAAAGACCTTATTTGGAAAATTGCCTATCGTAGAATCAGTAGTTAGTAAAGAAAGGAGCATTTTTAATGAGGGGTTTATTAACTATAGGACTTGTTCAACTGCGATTTGAAAAAGGAGAAATTCAGGATAATTTAAGGGAAGCTGAAAAACATATCCTTAAGTGTATTGACAATGGTGCTGAACTAATCTGCCTCCCCGAGCTTTTTAACACTGGATACTATTTGCATTCTGAGATACAGGAGGAGATAAAGAGCAGTTTCGACGAAACCACAAACTTGTTGTTGAATCTGGCTCATGAATCTGGCGTTGCCATCGTTGCTGGTATTGGTGAAGTTTATAACAACGAATATTATGATTCGGCTTTTATTGCTAAATCGAATGGAAAATCAGCATTTTTCCGGAAGACTCACCTTTTTCGAGATGAGAAAAAGTACTTCCGGCAAGGAAATGAACTTTTGGTGACGGATATTAAAGGATTAAAAGTTGGAATCCTGATCTGTTTTGAAGTGGGTTTTCCAGAGCTTTCCCGTTCTTTAGCTCTGGAAGGAGCCAAGCTACTACTCTTCCCAATGGCATTTGGAAGTGCTAGATGGCGCATTTTCGAAACAGCAACTGTAGCTCGAGCGATAGAAAATAACTGTTTTCTGATCGCTAGCAACCAGGTTGGCGAATCTAAGATGGCCAAGGATGAGTATAACTTTTATGGACATAGTAGGGTTGTCAATCCCCTAGGTAAAATAATCCTAGATATGGAGCAAAAGCAAGGATCTGAAGTAGTGAATTTAGATTTACAGCTAATTGATAAGTGTCGGGAAGGTGAATTAGATGAAGCTCACTCTTATTTCGAAGAAAGAAGGCCAGAACTTTATAAAAATGTGGTGTCATAAGACGAGGGTCCTAATATCATGGGTGCCCAAAGTTGATAATCCTATCAATGTTCAAGGTTTTTCATAAAGGAGTGGATCTACTGGTTGAGGATCACTTCATGAAGAGTCTAGAAAGGAGGTGGCCTAACCCACCCAGTACTAATGCATGCTTAAGGTATGATTATATTTGCAATTCACAATGCTTGGAGAATGTAAGCTTATTGGAGAAGTTAAATTTAGAGAAGGAATCCCATATAAACACCGTAATCTCAATCAAAAAGAGGAGGTCAAAATATGACTGAAAAAGAAGTGAAAGTATGCTATGGGGTTGACGTTGATGCTGTGGCTGGATGGTTAGGATCTTACGAAGGAGAGGATTCACCTTGTGATATTTCTAGAGGGGTGTGGGCTGCTGAAGTAGGAATCTCAAATCTTTTAGATTTATTTGATAAGTATGACATCAAAGCTACCTTTTTCGCTCCTGGACAATCTATTGAAACCTTTCCCAGTGAACACCAGCAAATTGTAGATAAAGGTCATGAGATTGGTCTGCACGGTTATTCGCATGAGAATCCTATTGAAATGAATCCCGATCAGGAAGAGAAAGTGTTACTGCGCTCAATTAAGCTCAACCAAGAGCTAACTGGAAAGGATCCTGTTGGTTATAGAGCCCCTTGGTGGGAATTTAGCGAGGTCACGATTGATTTATTAGTTAAACATGGAATTTTATATGATAGCAGCTTGATGCATCGGGACTTTGATGCTTATTATCCTCGAACCGGGGACAAATGGTATCCGATTGACTATGATAAGGATCCGGAAACCTGGATGAAACCAATGGAATTTGGTGAAGAAAAAGATCTGGTTGAAATTCCTGCAAACTGGTATCTTGATGATTTACCACCCACTATGTATATTAAGGCGTATCCTAATAGTTTTGGATGGGTATCTCCTAATGTGTTACTTAATATGTGGAAAGCCCAATTTGATTTCCTTTATAAGAAGAAAGGAGAAGGTGTATTTCCAATAACTATTCATCCTGATACCAGTGGACGTCCCCAGATGATCGAAATGCTCCATGAGCATCTGATTCCATATATAAAGGGCCACTCCAGGGCTGAGTTTTGCACCTATGAAGAATATGCGCGGGAGTGGAAAAACAAGCACCCACTAGAAAAGTAGCCAATTCTTCCAGATAAACTGTTCTAATATGTAAATATATGTCTATCTAGGGTTATATTAAGTTAGGCTTAATGTCGAAGTGGAAGAATCTTTTCAACTTATGCAAAAGGGGCTTTCGAGGCATCATGTAGCAAGCCTCCCAAATTCCTGCCCTATCATAAAGAGAAGAGGTCAGATTTGATCATCGAGGTTCGAAAAATGATAATTTTGAGGGATTACTGCAAATCAGGCGCTCCAGTAAGTGTTTCATGTCCCTATATATCTAAAGGGGAATAAATATGACCTATTTGAATGTTACAATAGGTAAGCATAAATTTAAAGCGGAAATGGAGGAGATAGATGCCCCTACAACCTGTGCTCAATTCAAAGAATTATTGCCATATAGTAATAAAGTTATTCATGTACGTTGGAGTGGTGAAGCAGTTTGGATACCGTTAGAGGAGGACTTTCCAGTGAACCTTGAATATGAAAATCATACAAGCCATCCGTCAAAAGGGGAAATTCTTTTTTATCCCGGAAACATTAGTCAACCGGAGATTATTATCCCATATGGTAGTACAAGTTTCTCTAGTAAAGTTGGACAATTAGCTGGGAATCACTTTTTAACAATAGTCAATGGATTAAAGAAATTATCACAACTAGGTGAGAAAATACTTTGGGGAGGAGCGGAAGATATAAAATTAGAGGAATACAATTAATCGAGCTTTGATTAAAGTGGGAAATACCGATCTTTTCCTTGAGCTGGAATAAGCTGGAAATTCAAACAACAATCTAGGGGCAAGCAAGTTAACTATTAAGGATATTTGGATGGAGAGAAATATACATGTTTTCGGGCGTTTTCAAAGGATTCAGCTAGATTCGAAAAAGACTCAATTCGATTTGAGAAATATGTTTATGGGCAAGAACAATATTATGTGGAGAGTTAGGATTTCAAAGTGTTGTAAATTGGGTGATTGATAGAACACTATAAATCATGTTCGAATCGATTAAACTCCAAGGAGCATCAGAAAAGATTTTTTCTCAGATAAAGGATATGATCCTAAGGGGAATACTTAAACCGGGAGATAGGTTACCCACTGAAACGGAGATGGCTGAGCAGTTTGAGATAAGTAGATCCTCGGTAAGGGAGGCACTATCTGGATTGAAAGCTCTTGGGGTTATTGAGAAGCAAAAGGGAGCGGGTACTTTCATAAGGAAATTGCCTCCCAGCCAGATATTGGAAGGGATCTTTCCCCCAAAAAATGAAAAAGATTTATTTGCTGATCTTCTGGAAGTAAGAAAGGTCATTGAGGGTAAAGCTGTGGAATTAGCGATTGTTAGAGGGACAGAGGAGGATTTAGAGAATATTCACGGAACGCTTAATATGCTTCAAGAGAGCTTGAATAAAGGGGAACCACCAGCAATCGAAGCTGATATCCTTTTCCATTTATCCCTTGCTATGGCCACCCATAATGAAATGTTCATTCGGCTTACTAAGAACATCAGCGAGACGTTATCTGAATTGCGAAGAGAAACGTTGGCAGTTGCTGGACGCATTGAGAGGTGTATAGAAGAACACAAGGAAATCTACTTGCAAATTAAGGATGGCAATACCAAAGGAGCTATTGAAGCAATTGAAACCCACCTTGCACGGGTTGAGGATCAACTTGATGGATGATTACGAGAGAATCTTTATCACAAATACAGCAAAGCCGCACCAATCGACGAGCCGGCGAGTCAAGGATTTTGGAGTTTTTCACATGATTCAGGCACTTGGTTTTCCTGGTTCTTTTTAGGATAACCTGACTACTCCTACTCAAGCAATGGAGCTAAAAAAACGACGAGAAAAGGTTCGCATTAAAGATGCGTTCGATCGATTTTCGGAATAATGGAGAAAAGAAATAATCGGGCTGGAGACCTAAGCGGCGGACAGCAGAAGATGTTGGAATGTGCTAAAGTCAGCATGACTCAACCTGAAATGCTGTTTGTTGACGAACCCACTGTGGGATTAGCACCAAAAATTGCTCTTAGGTTATACAATGAAATACAAAAGTTCAAGGATGAAGGTATGACCATTTTTTTAATAGATCATAACGTAAGAAAAGTAATTGAGTTAACTGAGTATATTTATGTTATGAGTCTAGGTAAGATAGTAGAGGAAGGCCCCCAGAAGGATTTTAGAGGTGAGCTAAAAGGTCAGGTTAAACAATGGTTGGGACTTTGACTCTCCCCATTTTTTAATGAGTATTTTTATTGAATGATAAACTTTAGGTCCAAGGAAGTTAATGATTTTTATATATCTAAATAATCATGAGGAAATACACTAAGACGGTGGGAATCCTCGGGGGCATGGGGCCGGAGGCCACCGCTAAGTTTTATACAGATATAATAAATCGGTGCCAAAGCGAATTAGGGGCAAAATACAATTCCGATTTTCCGTATATTTTAATAAATAGCGTTCCAATTCCCGACGGAAAGATGTGGCGAGGTTTCGATCAAGATTTGGTAATCAGTATATTGCAGGAGAACTGTCGGTTACTGGAAGATGCCAAAGCGGATTTCATAGCTGTTCCTTGCAACTCTGCCCATTATTTTATTAATAAGATGCGGGAGTCAGTGGGCATACCTGTCTTTAGTATTATCGAGGAGACAAGCAAGCGGATTAAAAAAGCCAAGCTGGAATGCGTTTCCATATTGGCTACTAATTTTACTGTATCCAAGGGTCTTTATGAAGCCCATTTATCTAAGGAGAAGATTAATTTGATAAGACCGTCAAATGATTTACAAAAGAGAATCGATGAGATAATCATAAGCATTGAATCCGGTAACCGGTCTAAGGCCAATAGAGATGTTTTGATAGA
Source organism: uncultured Thermotogae bacterium (assembly GCA_964443275.1). Lineage (GTDB taxonomy): Bacteria > Bipolaricaulota > Bipolaricaulia > CAYUCE01 > CAYUCE01 > CAYUCE01. The sequence continues at coordinate 20,319 of CAYUCE010000016.1, forward strand.
GATCATTAAAGATTTGGGATCTAGGGGAGCAGAGGGAGTAATCCTTGGTTGTACTGAGATCCCATTGATTATCAAACAGGATGATGTCTCTATACCTCTATTTGATACCCTCGGTATCTTGACAGATTCAACCTTTAATTACTTAATTGGGGCAAACTAAGGCTTTTTAAATAGAGCTATCAGTTAGCGTGAAATAATAATGGATATACGGAGAAGAATTATCAATTTCAATCGGGGAGTTCCAGCTTCTGAGGCTTTACCTGCCGAGAAGATCGCTGATCTCACTCATTCAATTTTGAAAGAAGATGGGAACACAATTTTACAGTATCATAGTTCTATGGGTTACGAACCGCTAAGAGAGATGATAGCAAACCAATATAAAGTGAAGATAGATAAAAGCCATATCATAATGGGGAATGGTTCTTTACAGCTACTGGATTTCTTATCCAAAGTCATTTTGAAGCCCGGTGATACAGTTTTAGTGGAGAATCCTACCTACGATAGAACTATTAATATTTTTACTCGAGCAGGGGCGAAAGTACTGGGAGTCAAATATGAAAATGATGGTATAAATGTAGATTCTTTGATCGCTTTGACGAAAAAAGAGAATCCAAAATTATTCTATACTATACCGGATTTCCAAAACCCCACTGGAGTTACAACTTCCACAGAAAAGCGGGAGAAAATTCTGGAAATCACCCAAAAGCATGATATAAAGGTGATCGAGGATACTCCTTATAGGAACCTTCGTTATTATGGTGAGGATAATCCCTCTTTGTGGGAGATAAACCCCGAAGTAGTTTTACTCCTATCTTCTTTCTCCAAGATTTTAAGCCCTGGATTACGTATTGGATGGTTGATTGCGGACCCTGAGGTTATCACTAAAATCTCTCGATATGCGGAGGATACCTATATTACTCCTAATATGTTGAGTCAAGGTATAGCCTATAAAGCAATGACGAATGGGTGGTTAGAATCTCATATAGAGAACCTTAAAAGTCTTTATAGACCCAGGCTCGATGCAACTTTGGAATCACTTGATAACTATTTATCAGAATATGCTGATTGGATCAAACCGCAGGGCGGCTATTTTGTAGGGATTTGGCTTGCTGAAGACCTAGATGCTGAGCAGGTTTATAAAAAAACTAAAGAAGTCGGGCTCAGTCTATCCGAAGCTACAGGATTCTTTCCTGGAGATGGTGACGTAAGATTTATTAGACTTCCTTTCTGTGCTTTGGAAACCGAGGAAATAGAAGAGGGAATTAAAAGACTGGCCCGGGTTTGTTTTGAATCCAAACACTAATAAATTCAGGGAGAGGGGATATCTCAATGAATCACCTACAAAAGCTAGAAAGTGTATTGTCCGAGTGTCCAAAGCTTTTTGATAATCCGGCCAGGGAGACTTTGATAAAGGAGGTCCTGGAGAAAAAGGAAGCCTTAGTCAGTGCAAATGGAGCCTTGGCTACCTGGACTCCTCCGGAATCTACGGGTAGAAGTCCCAAAGACACGGTAATAGTTAAAAGAGCTGAAAGCGAAGAGACTATAGATTGGGATTCTCCCAATAATATTCCCATAAGTGAAGATACTTTCGATATGGTGGTTGAGGATGCTTTAGGGCTATTATCTACAAAAAGTAAGATTTATATGACTGATAAGGTGGTGGGAGCGGAAACCTCTTATGCCTTACCTACCAAAACGGTCACTGACTGGGCCCTTACCGCTTTGTTTACGGATAATATGTTTCGCCCTGTACCGGAAGATATTGAAAAGAGTATATTCGCGGATAGAGGTTTCACGTTGGTTACCTTGCCTTATGATAAACTAGACTCGGCCAAATACGAAGGAAGATTAAGAACATTACCCAGTGGGGAAGCCTCCAATATGATAGTGGCCATGGATTTTGATCGGCGACTAGGAGTTATCATTGGGTCTGCGTATGGTGGTTCGGTTAAGAAACTCATGTTTACGGTTATGAATTTTTATCTACCTTCGGAGGGAATTTTACCTATACACTGCTCAGCTTCTGAAGGCCCGGATGGAAATTCTGCCTTACTTTTGGGACTTTCAGGGACCGGTAAAACTACCTTGTCCGCCGATCCTAGAAGGGCTCTGTTGGGTGATGACGAGCACGGATGGGGTGAGCAGGGGATAGCTAATTTTGAGAATGGATGTTATGCTAAATTAATTGATCTATCCAAGGAGGAAGAGCCTGAAATTTGGAATGCAGTTATGCATGAGGATCATTACTTAAACCACGGCGCAATTGTGGAAAACGCCCTAATGTATCCGGACGGTAGGTTCGACTTTTGTGACCGGCGGCTTACCCCAAATTCCAGGGGTTCATATCCCTTAAGCTATTTGAGTAATATCAAAGAGTCTTCGAAAAGCGGTCACCCTAACACCATTTTGTTTTTAACCGCAGATGCCAATGGTGTGCTGCCACCGGTTTCTAAATTAAATCCTGATCAAGCTATGTTATGGTTTTTGATGGGTTATACCAGCAAGCTGGCCGGTACGGAGACCGGGGTAACTGAGCCAAAGACGGTTTTTTCCCGTTTTTTTGGTGAACCTTTTATGCCTCGAAATCCTAACGTATATGCGGAAATGTTGGGAAAGAAGATGGAAAAACATGGGACAAAGGTTTATTTAATTAACACCGGATGGACCGGCGGTCCTTATGGAACTGGCGAGCGAATAGATTTAAAGTGGACTAGAGCTATGGTCCACGCGGCCTTAAAGGGGGATTTGATGGACGCAGAATACGAAAAGGACCGCATCTTTCATTTAGATATTCCCACTACCTGTCCCGATGTTCCCTCGGAGATTTTATTTCCCAAAAATACATGGAATGATAAGGGAGCCTATGAGAAGAGAGCAGCAAAACTGGCTGGTGAGTTTGCCGAACATTTCAGCCAGGCTTATGGAGATAAAGAAGTTGATGAGAAAATTGCCAGTGAGTGTCCGGGAAGGTAAATGATAAGGTCTCTCCTTAGGGGGGATTACAATGAAATGGATAAATAGGCTGAAAAAAGGGCTCAAAAGGACCCGAACCAGTATTACTGATAATATTGAGAGGGTCATAAAATCTGGGGACAAGATTGATGAAAAGTTACTGGAAGAAATCGAAGAAATCCTAGTCACCGGAGATATCGGCATAAATGAAGCCACCTCCATAATCGATTCGGTGAAAGATAAGGTTAATAAGGAGGGCATAGAAGACTCAGGGGAACTATTCGGTTTGCTAAAGGATGAACTCATCGCCCGTTTGAACAGCTCGGAGGGTGAGCTGATTTTGAATGAAGACGGCCCCACTGTCATTTTAGTTGTAGGGGTAAATGGGTCTGGTAAAACCACTACCATAGCTAAGTTAGCTAAGAAGTTTAAAAAATCGGGTAAGGATAAAATTACCTTCGCGGCTGCCGATACTTTCAGAGCTGCAGCTATTGAGCAATTGGAGATTTGGGCAAAGCGGGTGGGAGCAGATTTGATCAAGCACAAGTTGGGAGCTGATCCCTCAGCCGTTGCCTATGATGCTCTAGAACATGTGATAAAAGGAAAACACGATGTTTTGTTCATTGACACTGCGGGAAGGCTCCAAACCAGGCATAATTTAATGGAGGAATTAAAAAAGATCAATAAAACTTTAGAAAAGAAACTGGGACGAAAAGCGGATGAGAGGCTGCTAATTCTGGATGCAACTACCGGACAGAATGCCATCTCCCAAGCTAGGCTTTTTAATCAAGCCATACCGCTTACCGGAATTATAATAACCAAGCTTGATTCTACTGCCAAAGGAGGAGCACTAATTCCTATATCCAGTCAATTAGATATTCCTATCAAGCTGATTGGAGTGGGGGAAAAAGAAGAAGATTTACACGAATTTAATAAAGAGGAATTTATCGAGGCCCTGCTATGAGTAACGGAGAACTTTTGCTTTTCATTAAAAGAATAGGGGATCCCTGATAGGGTGGAAGGTTAAAACCTCTTCTCTGCTTCTACGACCTCTTCTACGCTTCTGCGAAGCTTGCGAAGCAGAGAGCTACGAAGCAGCATAGTAGAGCTTCCGCTACGATTTTAAGTGTAAGTTGGATTCCTAACCTCGATTGTTGGGGTAGCGGAACTTTTTTAGGTTCCATAACGGCTTTACGTCGACTCGGGTAAAATATGGGGCATCCCGGATAAGGTGGAATGCTAAAGCCTCTTCTTCGCTCCTTCGGAGCTTCGAAGAAGCGTAGTAGAGATTCCCCTATCGAAAAACAACATGTGAGGGAATTAAATCCCAATTGTTTACCCGTAGCGGAACCTTTTAAGGTTCCACAAGGTTTTTGGGTCCATTCGAATAAACTTAAGGCAATCCAGATAAGGTGGAAGGGCTTGGGCTAACAAGTAAGATGAAGGGCACAGGCTACGTCCTCTGAATCAGCCCTTTCATTGTAAATCTTGCAGGCCCGGTCGGTCTTCTCCGCTGTTAGTTCAATGCCTTGGGCCTCTAGCTCATTTTTTACCTTCTCTGGAACAGTCATCACTCCGTATTTGCCCCTTCCCACGATCAAGGTGGCGGGGTTCTTTTGTAGTGCCCATTTTAAATCGTCCAAGACCAGACTATGGCCGGATTTTCTATACCAATTATCATATATTGAGTCTTTATAAATAATGAGATCAGAGGTATATTTCTTACCGCTAACTACAATTGATCCAAATCGGTAATTATCTATTTTTTTAACCATGGCTTCCTGTATTTAAAGTTTTTGAGGTAGATTCTTTAGAACCTTTTCCCTGATTTCTTGCGGTTTGGGTAAATCCTGGATTAGCTTGCCCTCATCTAGAAACTTGATCAGCTTAGGTTTTACCGGACTCGAACATTTAGGACACTCTTTTAGCTCCCACTTCCAAGGTTTTACCTCTCGGTGGCCGCAATCTATGCATTCATAAATTTGTTTGGAAGAAGATTTTTTGCCCCTTTTGGCTATTGGCTCACCCTCGATCTCTACGATATCTAAGGCGAAATCGAGTACCGGCGCATTGCTGATGGCGGTTCCCACCCCATAGGCATCCGCAACTTCGTTAAGCTCAGGGATGCTCCCTTCGTCTAACCCCCCGGAGATAAATATCTTTATATTTTCATACCCGTTGATATCCAATTCCCAGCGGACTTCTCGGGCTATTTCTCTCATGTCCCCGCGCCGGGAAGAGGGAGTATCTAATCTAACTGCATATAGATCATCTCCTAGGAGATTGGCATTTTCCAATGCCTCGAATTTTTCGTCGCCAAAAGTATCCACTAAAGCGACCCTTTTTACCTCTTTGTCTATTACTTCATCAAACATAGTGGTGGCGGTGGTAGAGTCCTCCAAGATCAAAATCAGTGCATGGGGTATGGTTCCTACCGGCTTTTCTCCTATCATTTCAGCTCCTTTAACTGAAGCAACCCCGGTACAACCTCCAATGAAAGCAGATCTCGATATCATCGGAGCAATGACGGGATGCATTCTTCGAACTCCGAAGCTGTACACCGGCCGTTCTCCGGCTGCAACCTTGCATCTGGCTGCCCGGGTAGCAATTCCGGATGCCTGGCAGATAAAGCCCAAAAGTGGTGTTTCAAAGATGGAAAAATCCCGGTACATACCTTCCAGCATTAGGACCGGTTCGTAGGGGTTAAATAATGACCCCTCTGGGAGGGCCCAAAGGTCTAAAGATTTTCCTTCCAGAAGCTGGGTGACCTCGTGAATTCCTGAAAATATCCCCCACTCTGCTCCTTCCGGAAATTTCTTTAGCCTCGCTTCCATCCTCACCCGCTTATTAATGCCTTTTGTTTGTAAAATTTCCTGGGTGCGTATGAAATACACATCGGTGACTAAACCCGATTTTATTTCTTCATTGGACGCAATAAAAAACATAATTCCTCCTATTGTATTTTATCTTTCAATCGGATGATCCGTGGTCTTGGTCATTTAATGATTCCTCACCGGCCAGGCCGATATATTTATCGATGGCTCTTCTCACCAATTCACTGATCGACAAGCCGGTCTCTTGGGAGAGCCTTTTAAGCTCCTTGTGCTCTTGTTCGGTGATAGTCCAATTTACCCTCTTCATTTTTAACGATTATACAATCCTTACGGCCTTTTCGTCAATTAGGTTTGGGATGGTAAGATGGCCCTTTATAAGCTATATTTGACACTTGACCGGGCAGATGATATATTCAAAATTAGGAGAATATCATGGGAACGTTTCTAGCTAGAGTTCGTAGTACTTTTATATCCGGACTTCTGGCCATTCTACCCATCGGAATAACCGTTTATATTATATGGTTTCTTTACAGTCTCTTGGATGGGTTGGTCGGTTACAATACTCCTTTCGGTAAGCTGGTGCGGGATAATTTGGGGATCTGGGTGCCGGGATTGGGGATTTACCTTACCTTGATAATTATTTTTATCATAGGTCTTCTGGTTAGAAACTACGTGGGTAGCAAGCTGTACACCTACCTGGAAAAAGCTATTTTCTCCACTCCCTACATCCGAAAGATGTACTCTACCAGTAAACAAATAATAGATGCCGTCTTCAATAGAGATACCTCATCCTTTAAAAAGGTGGTACTGGTTGAGTATCCGAGACGGGATATGTATTCTATCGGTTTTTTGACTAAAGACGAAGTGGGTAGAATACAAAACTCAATCGGAGAAAAATCTGTAGCTGTCTTCCTTTTCACCGCTCCCAACCCCTTGTCCGGCTGGATGCTTATTGTTCCCGAAAAAGACCTCATTTATTTGGACATGTCCATAGAAGAAGCATTTAGAATGGTTATCTCCTTGGGGGTTTCGGTGCCCAGGAGGCTGCTGGAGGGGGAAGGTAGCCTGGAGGAAAATAAGGAAAAGGAAAATGAAAACAAAGAGAAGTGAAGGTTTAGGAAAAAATTTGAATTAGATCACGTGAAGCTTCCTCTACTTCCGGGGATAAGGGCAAGTCGTAATCCAGACGAGTTGGTTGAAGGCCCAGCAAGATACACTCCACACCCTCTTTTTCTAACAATGCCATTATTGCCTTAATGGGGACCTTATGTGTGCTCAGGGCGATGTCTTTGACATTATCTAATCTGAACACCCTAAATTTACCCGGCCTTCCCTCAAAGTCTACCGCATCCAGAAAGATGACCATGTCCACCTGTACTCTTCCTTCCATTATATCCAAGACTATCTCTAATGGATCACCTTGATCTTCACAAATACACTTATTTTGGGGAAAGCGCCGGTTAAGCTTCTTTACAAAGCTTATAGCCCACCCGTCATCGGCCCGGTCGGTGTTTCCCAAGCCGATAACTATACAATCAAAGTTGTGAATTATCTTTTTTAAATCGTTAATTGAAGAATAAGTCACCATTTATAGGTACTCAACCTTTACCAGATGTGCGGAACAACTTATGCAGGGATCGTAAGCTCGAGCCACCGTATCCAGCTTGGTTTCCAGATTATTGGCTGAAGACTCCAGTAGGTTAGTTGCGGCAATTTTTAAATGGGCTTCCATATCATCCAGGTTCTGGGCAGTGGGGGTAATGATATCGGCATCAGCGATTAAACCGTCCTCTATCTCGTAGTGATGGTAAAGTATCCCTCGGGGAGCCTCCACCGCTCCCGTACCCGTTCCGGAGTTCCTATTGGGACTAGCAATGGGGGGATCTTCAAGTTGTATAATTTCATCCACCAAAGCCGGGATCCGCTCCAAGCAGTAAAGTATTTCCACTAGCTGAGCGTGGTTGTTAAAGATTGGATTAGTGTGCCAGCGTGAGTTGTACGTATCCTGGTACCACTTCCCCGCTTTTCCGTCCAACCTGTCCCCTAACAGGAGAAGTCTGGAAATGGCTCCTACCGTGAAAGGTCTGTCTTCGTACCGAGATCTTTTGGCAAAGGAGTGAGGTACCGTTCTTTCGTTGGTGATTTTTTTATATTCCTCTGCGCTTTTTTGCTCCCCGGTAGAGATACAAATGGTATCACCGACAAATCCAAACTTTCCATCTCCCGGGTCACAGCACATAAAAGTAGTCTCTCCTTCCGGCCAATCCGGGATATCAAGGGAACCCAATACCTCTATACCCTCTTCTATCAAGGGGACAAGTTGGGTGGCCTGTTCTTTGATTTCACCTAATTCTTCCCTGGAAGGATAACGGCCGAAGCCCCCGATTATAGGATTTTCCCCATGTATCATCCGGTCGCTGGTAAGCTTCATAATCCGATTGGCAAACTTCTTTATTTTCAGCCCCTTTATAATCTGGTCTCCATATTCATCCACCATGGCCACAACCGAAGGATATCCTGGGCTGATTAGATCCGGTAAAGCCAGCAGATAGACGTGAAGAGAGTTACTTTCTACTATCTCACCTAGGTGCATAAGCTCTCTGACCAGCTTAGCTTTTTGGGGTGGATTGATATCTAAGCATTTTTCTAAACCTCTTAAAGCGGCCATACGGTGGGAAAGGGTACAGATAGCGCAGATGCGGGGAACTATATTCACATCCTCTTGAGGGGTTTTCCCAATCACCAGAGTTTCCACTAGCCGTGGTCCTTCATGAATCTCCACCAGAGCTTTTCTAACTTGACCGTCTTTTACCTGGACGGTGATTCCCCCGTGGCCTTCCACTCGGGCTAGATGTTCGGTTTTAATAGTTCTAGTTTTTGACTCTGCCACTGTTAAACCTCCAATTTGTTGATTAATTCAGCCATACCTTCTCCGCCAAAGTTTCTTACCTTTCGGATTATTTCTTCCTTGCTAAACCCCTTTTCTTCAAGCAGCTCATATTCAGAGGCCACGTTTGCTTCTTTCACCGGCCCGAAGCATCCTACACAGGGCAAATTATAGGTAGGACAAGCCGCCCGGCAGCCGGCGTTAGTGAGGGGGCCCAAACACAAAATGCCTTTTAGTAATAGACATTCATTTCCACGGAAACGACATTCCACGCATACTGGCAAATCATAAGGGTTAGGATTAGTTCCCTTAACCAGTTTAGCTATACCTCTGATCAGTTGCTGTTCATCCGTTGGGCAACCCGGTATTTGGGCATCTATTTTCACGAAGTTACTTACCGGCTGTGATTCAAAGGATTTAGTTACCGTAATATCCGTATCCCCGTACACCTTTTTGAATCTTTTATTCCAGCTTTGGTCGCCGGTTCTCATTGCTTGGATGCCCCCGTACATGGCACAGTTTCCTAAAGCAACCAGCTTAGCACATCTTTCTCTAATTTCCAGCAATCGCTCCTTTTCCTCCTCAGTAGTGATAGACCCTTCTAAAAACGCTACATCAAGTTTAGTATCATCATTGTCGCTTTGGGCTACCAAAAAGGATTTGACTTCGGCGGCGGAGAACAGATCCAGAATATGGTCTTCACAATGGACCAAAGTCACGTACTCTCCCTGACAGCCGGTGAAACTATAGAATCCGATTTTGCACTTTTTATCACCCATCGGTTTAGATCAGCTCCTTTTTGTCTTTCACGTCCCAATATGAAAAAACAGGCCCTTCCCTGCAGACGTATAGATGGTCGACAGCACAATGTCCGCATTTACCTACCCCGCATTTCATCCTTCTTTCTAAAGTCATCAGTATTTGATCTTCGGGAATTTCCAAATCGACCAATTCCTTAATCACGAACTTGTACATTACAGGTGGGCCGCAGATAATAGCGTAGGTATTTTCCGGCTGGATATTTTGTATACACTTCTTGGAGAAAAGCTCGGTTACTACTCCGATGTCCTCTGACCACTGGCCAGTTTCATCTTTATCCACAGTAGCAAAGCATTTTAGATCTGCTCTTTTTTTGAGGCTTAAGAACTCATCCTTAAATAACATCTCTTCCGGCTCTTTAGCCCCATGCAAAAAATTAATATCGCCAAATTCATGCCGCTTATCGAGGCAGTAAAGAAAAAGAGATCGCAGTGGAGCCATTCCCAGACCTCCGGCAACAAATAATAAATCTTTATTTACAAGATCATCCATGGGGAATCCGTTACCGTAAGGGCCCCTAAGACCAATTGTATCTCCATCACTTAAATTAAAAATCGCCTCGGTGACCGTCCCTACCTTTCTAATGCAGAATTCAATTAACCCGCGGCGGGTGGGAGAGGAGGATATGGAAAAAGGGGCCTCCCCTGCTCCGGGTATGGAAACTTCCATAAATTGGCCGGGTAAATAATTAAAAAATTTCTCTTCAGTGGCTAGAGGCCTCACTTGGAAAAGCTCAACATTCTTAGCCAGGGGTTTATTTCTTACAATTCGAGCAGTTTCCGGTTGATAAGGATTAGCTATCTGACTTACGCTTTTATTATCGGTCATTATTTAACTTCCTCCTTTTGCTCAAAATGCCTCTTGTGGTTTACCTAACAGCCCTTTAGCCACAGTTAGCACATTAATATCTACCGGACAGGAGACCACACAACGGCCGCAGCCCACACAGGCATAATTACCCTGCTTAGATAAGTAAGCTTCAAGTTTATGAGTATACCATAGTTTGAGCCTTTCTTGTCTGGTCTCCCGGAAATTCTCCCCTCCGGCAACCAAGGAATATTCTCTTAAGGTACAAGAATCCCAGCATCTTTCCCTCGAACCTTTTAGTTCATCACTCAACTTTAATTCATCCACAAGGTTATAACAGTTGCAAGTAGGACAGACCATGGTACAGGTCCCGCAGGCAAGGCACTTATCCCCTATTTTTTCCCAGACTGGGCTGTTCCAGCTAAGATCCATAACTTCAGGCATTCCAGCTATATCTACTTCCTCTATATCCAGTTTATGGCTGTATTGTGAGTTTCTCCACTTCCGCCACTGGATAAATTTGTTTAGATCCTCCTTGCTTACATTTGGATCGAAAAGTTCAAAATTACTGTTGACTATCTCATTTCCTTTTTGTGATCCCACCCTTACCAAATAGAAATCTTCTAGGTCGGTAAAGAAGAGGTCAAATCCCTGTTCCACGGTATGGGTACCCGTGTACTTGGCCAAGCAGTTTTCGTCCGGCACACAGGAGGCACCTATAATTAAGGTTTTTTCTCGTCTCTTTAGATAATAAGGATCGGGATAATCGCGGCTAAAAAATTCATCCAGAATTAGCATCCCATTTATATCACAGGGATGAGGACCAAATATAACTCTGTTTGGCACTTCATCAAGTGTATCATTGAATTTATCCTCGGAGAATGAGAACATCTCAAATTGAGGGGGATGTATAAATTGTTTAGGGGGCAGTACCGTCCTTTTTGTTTCAGAGTGAAAGTCCAAATCAAGTAGGGAAGGATCATCCACTTGCCTGTAGTGCCAGCGGGCAGAACTATCTACGGGTTCGGTCTTTAGCAGATTATGATTTTGATATGAATTAAACCTCTCCTGGTTCCAGATATTTTCCCCCTTTACCGGGGCCCAAAGCTCGCCATAACTTTTAAGGTTATCCAAAAATTGTGGTAAGTTACCCCTTTGCATCTTTAAAAATTGCATAAAAAGCCTCCTAGAAACCCGTTTGTAAATTTAAGGCCGAAATGAACCAATTCGTTAAATTCATTTTATCCTAAATATGCTAAGCCTTATAGCGCTTGGTAGCGCCTGGTGTCTAAAAGATACTAAAAACTTAAGCCAAAAAGAAAAATTTGACTTAAGTCTTGATGGTGTACGTTCTTTATACCTTATACCTTGCATGGGAAATTTATGTTAAACTCATTTGTAAAACCATGAGCTTGCTCATGTGATAGCGTTCACATACATACAGAGGCTCTGATCGATTCACCACTGTCGGGGATTGCCGGGAATTTAAGCCCTACTGTTCGCACGCTTTTCACTTTTGAATTCTCAATTCCAATCTTTAGGTCTGGATAGTCTAATAGCATTTTTCTGTGGTGGAATTTGTACTTATCTAATTGACATTTGCGGTAGCGAATAATTAGGATTTGGGAGGTCTTTGTAACCAAATTAAAAGCTCATTTAGCCATTTTAAATATTGATTAAAGGTGGAGTGATTTACAAATATGACCGAGGATAAACCTCAAAAGATGTACAAAATCAAAGTGGTCGAGCCGGTGAACTTGCCTTCTTCAAGAGTGCGAAAGGAGAAAATTAGAGAAGCCGGCTATAACTTGTTTAACTTGAAATCAGAGGACGTTTATATAGATCTAATGACCGATTCCGGAACTGCTGCCATGAGTCAGGATCAGTGGTCTGGAATGATGTTAGGAGATGAAGCTTATGCCGGAAGCAATAATTTTCAAAACTTAAAAGTGTCAATCCATGATATTTTTGGCTTTAATTATTTTCTGCCCACTCACCAAGGACGAGCGGCGGAGAATCTACTGTTTTCGACCCTGGTTAAGCCGGGTGATCTGATACCGAATAACATGCATTTTGATACTACCAGGGCAAATGTTATTGCCAACGGTGGTAAACCAGTTAACCTAGTTATTGAAGAAGCATATGACCCAACATTAGAGTATCCTTTCAAGGGAAATATGGATATAGGTAAGCTTCGGACTTTTGTCAGCCAAAATAAGGATAGGATCCCACTGATTATGGTAACCGTTACCAATAACAGCGGGGCCGGTCAACCGGTTTCACTTCAAAATATAAGGAAAGTCAATGAAATTGCTAAACGTAACGGGATTCCCTTTTTCATAGATGCATGTAGATTTGCAGAAAATGCCTTCTTCGTACGGGAAAGAGAAGGTGGATATGCCCATAGATCACCTATTAACATTGCCCGGGAGCTCTTTTCTCTAGCCGATGGTTGTACTATGAGCGCTAAAAAAGACGGTTTGGTTAATATTGGTGGATTCTTGGCTACGGATGACAAAAAGATCTATGAAAAGAGCAGGGAAAAGGCAATTTTGGTAGAGGGCTTTCCTACCTATGGTGGGCTGGCGGGAAGGGATATGGAAGCTATCGCCCGTGGACTATATGAAGCGCTTAATTTAGATTATTTAAAAGATAGAATAGGTCAGGTTAGATATCTTGGTGAGAGATTAAAAGAGAAGGGAGTGCCTATTTATGAACCGATTGGCGGACACGGGGTGTACGTGGATGCCAAAAGATATTTCGCACATCTAGAACAAGGCGTCTACCCTGCTCATACCTTAGCGGTCAACCTATATGAAGAGGGTGGGGTGAGGACAATCGGGGTAGGTAGCGTAATGTTTGAGAAAAAAGATAAGAGGACAGGCAAGGCAATTTACCCAAAGCTTGAACTTACCAGGCTGGCCATTCCGAGGAGGGTATACCAGCGGGAGCAATTTGATTTCGTGGCTTACTGCTTTGAGAAGATCAACCGGAGGAAAACAAATATAAGAGGCTTTAAGATAGTGGGTGGCTCCGGTCCACTAAGGCACTTTACCGCCCGGTTTGAACCCCTATGATCTCTGTTCGACCAGCAAATTTCTTCTTCGCTTTACACTGGCCCCTTTCATTTGGGAACCAGATTCCTAAGTTTATAGAAAAATTCTCTCCCCTAGGCGCCTGAAGATGAGCGGAGGATATGCGAATTTAAAGGCAAAAATCACCGATCTGAAATTTTTCGGTAATGACTTCTAAAAATCCTAACATCAAAGTAAGGCCCGCACGGGCATCTGATCTGAATAGGATTAGGGCAATTGAAGAAAAAAGCTTTGAATATCCTTGGCCCACCAGGGCTTTTCAGTGGAAACTGGGAGAGGTTGGATTTTTCGTCTGCCAACTTGAGGGGGAGGTGGCCGGATTTATTATTGCCCAATTGGATCAAGCTCCACTGGCCTACAGCATCAATAAAGTCTTTAAGATCTTGGGTATTGACCGGAGATTTGAAAGGCTGGCTCATATTCAAAACCTAGCTGTGGATCCTATCTACAGAAGAATTGGTGTGGCCAGCAAGCTGTTAGATCATTTAATCGGGATTTGTACCAGTAAAAAAATTGAGCACATCAGATTAGAAGTAAGAACTGAGAATGAGGGGGCTGTTAAATTTTACGAAAGCCGGGGATTTGCCCGAGTGAAAGTGCTCAAATCCTACTATGAAAATGGCGATGACGCTTACTTGATGAAGAAGGATCTCTAACTGCTTTGAGGGTCGGTAATTTGCTTATCCACTCCTTTATATTGAAAGTTCCTTTGATTTTTCGGTAGCTCGGGTTACCGCGTTGATTAAGGCGATACGAAGTCCCCCTTTCTCTAATTCCATTATACCATTTATGGTGGTACCGGCCGGAGTGGTCACCAAATCTTTTAATTTAGCCGGATGTTCACCGGTTTCCAAGACCATTTTTGCTGCTCCCAGCACGGATTGAGCAGAAAGAATGGTGGCCAGCTCCCTGGGAAGGCCCACTTTGACCCCTCCTTCGGCCAGCGATTCAATAATGATGTCCACATAGGCCGGTCCGCTGCCAGAAAGGGCAGTTACCGCGTCCATAAACTCTTCGTTTTTTACTTTCTCCACTCTTCCCAGAGGATTAAATAATCTAGAAGCGGATTTTAAGTGGTTTTTATCCGCGTATTTTCCCGGACAAATAACGGTCATCCCCTCATTTACCAGGCAGGGAGTGTTAGGCATTGCGCGGATGACCGGAATGTCCGAGCCGATGATCTTTTCTACGAATTTGGTGGTAACGGCCGCCGCTATGGTGATCAGAAGCTGTTCCGAGGTGATTTGATCTTTTATTTCTTTCAGGACGGCCTCCATTGCCTGTGGTTTGACGGCAAGTATGATAATGTCCTTATCTGTCACCAATTTCTTATTATCGGTATAGATTTTGATTCCATACTTTTTTGAGGCCTTTTGGGCACTCTCCTTGTGGGCGGTGCTACCAGTCAAGTTATCACTTTTTACTACCTTGTTTTTTATAATACCACTGGCCAAAGCTCCTCCGATTTTACCAACTCCCACTATGGCCACTTTTGTTTCTTCATTCATCTTATTACCTTTCATATTTTAAATTACAATCCCAACTGGTCGTTGATGCCCTGCATGGCTTCCAGTACCAACCCAAAGAACTCCTCTAATTCCAATCCTAGCTCAGAACAAGATGCAATAACTTCCCTATTTGCAGAACGGGCAAAACTTTTCTCCTTAAATCTATTCATGATAAATTCTGAGTCCATCTCCTCCAATCCTTCGGGGTGTACCAAAGCGCCAGCCACAATCAGCCCGGTAAGTGGATCGATTGCTCTAATTGCTTTTTCCATCTCGCTTTCCGCCTTTTTTTGATCGGCGTGGGCAAGGATTGCGGATATTACTTCCTCGCTTATTTCCTTATCCGCAAGAATTTCTCTGGCTACTAAGGTATGTCTATCTGGATCGTCCTTGGTTTGTTGGTAATCAATATCGTGTAAGAGGCCGGCTATTCCCCACTGATCAGGAGGGGCATCGAAGTGCTCAGCTAACTTGCGCATTCCGGCTTCAACAGCCAGCATGTGTTTTATCAAATTCTCCTCAGTTATGTGGTCCTCTATTAGTTTCAAGGCCTCTTTTCTATCCAATTTGAAACCCTCCCTTAAATTTTTGTTTTAATATCTAATAAATTTATTGGCCCATGCGTGGTTTCCTTTGCTTATACTTCTCCAGCGCTACTGTGATAGTTAGCTCCGGCCAGGTAGTCCCCTAACACCCGCAGAGGTGCACTTACCGCTGCTCCCTTCCGGGCCTGACGGAGTTTGTGCACTTACGCCGTAGAGGGCCCAGCCTTCAACGCCACTTGTCTCAGTGCTTACCGGAAAAGATATAAACTCAGGAAACCTTTCGGCTTTGCTATAGCGGATTGCAAATTCAGGGGACCGCTAGCCCCCCACCTAGCACAGGCCTGGCGGAGGGGGTGGGATTCGAACCCACGGACGCGTAAAACA
>CAYUCE010000017.1:0-34596 GCA_964443275.1 uncultured Thermotogae bacterium
ATATAACATCCATGATCGATCTTTTGTTTCTTTAGTGATCGAAAAGCTCAATAAAAGATAATAAAGGCCTTCATGAAAATCAGCTTTTGAAATCCCTAGCGAGTGGTAAGCTAAAGATATATAATGTTTTAGGGATGGGAAAATTTATTTTTTTTAATAAGTAATTCTCAACAAATAGGGGTGTTAACATGACCGGAAAAAAACGATTCAAACGGCTAATAACGATAGCCACCATAGCTTTAAGTTTAGTTTCTATTACTACTTTCAGCCAGCTATTTACGTTATCTGATTACCCGGGAGGATATACTAAAGCAATCTTCGAGCTCACCGGCGAAAATGAGGCCAACTCAGCTATTGTCACCATGGAGATAACCCCACTAGCTAATGAGGACTACAAAACCGAAATGAGTTTTGAGGGGACGGAGAAGAGGGAGAACCTGACTTTAAGTCTTTTTGGTCTTTACTTTCCGGGAATGCAGTACCAGCTAGGCCAGGATAGATTGGATTTTTCCCCGCTCTTGCGCTTGGACAACTATGAGGTAGATACTAATAAAACCTACACCTTAAAACCCGGCCGGCTGGAAACTAAGGAAGAAGTTACCCTAACCAACCTAGTAACCGATATAAAGATAGTTAAAGCAATATTTACTGACCCTGACTACCCCAACCAGCGAGCAATCTTAGGGATACCGGATCTGGAAACCCGAAAGCTCTTACCCTTCCTGCCTTTATTTAAAATGGAAGAAAACAAGGACGGCCAGTGGACGACCATCACCCAAGTAATTCTCACTGAATTCGTGCACAGAAAAGAAGCATCAGGTGGATAAGGTGTCCTTAATTGAGCTAATCGGGGTTACCAAGATCTATAAAATGGGCCAAGTGGAGGTCCCTGCTTTAAGAGGATTAGACCTGGAGGTAGGAGAGGGGGAATTTGTTGCCATAATGGGGCCTTCCGGATCCGGTAAGTCCACCTTGATGAACATAATCGGCTGCCTAGATATCCCAACTCGGGGAAGGGTAATATTGGACGGGGAAGAGACTACCCAATTATCCGAAGCAGAGTTAGCAAACTTAAGGGGCGGAAGAATAGGCTTTGTTTTCCAAACCTTCAACTTGATATCAACTCTAACTGCCTTAGAAAATGTAGAGCTTCCCATGATATTTCAGGGGACTCCCAAAGTGGAAAGAATTAAAAGGGCAAAAGTTGTTATCGATCAGGTGGGACTTGGAGCCAGATCCCGCCACCGCCCCCCCGAACTTTCCGGTGGAGAACGTCAAAGAGTGGCCATAGCTAGAGCTTTAGTAAACTACCCCCAAATTATCCTTACCGACGAGCCAACCGGAAACCTGGACTCAGAATCGGGTGAAAAAATATTGCAAATCTTAAGCTCACTAAACCGGGAGGAAAATAAGACCATTATCTTAGTATCTCACGATCCGGAAGCGGTGAAATACGCCAAAAGAAAGGTCAGGATCAAAGATGGTCGAATCATCGATAATGGAAACCACGGGGATAGAAATAAGATTGCATCCCCCAGGCAGGAGTAAGTTCTAACCATGGTAAGAATCATGGACTATGTCAAATTAGCTATCCAGAGTATGAGCCATCGAAAGAAACGCTCATGGCTTACCATCATCGGGATATTAATAGGAATGACCGCGGTAGTGGCTTTGATTTCCATTGGACAATCCATGCAGGAGGCTATCAATCAGCAATTTGATCAATTCGGCTATCGGTTGATTACTATTACTCCCGGATCGAGCCAGCAGGGATTTAGAGGTTTTCAATCAGCTACCAGCGACCTAAACGTGGATGCGGTAAGAAATACGGAAGGGATAGAGTCCGCCGGGGCCATGCTCTTTAAAGACGCCTACGTTGCCGCTCCGAAGATCGAAGGTTTCCTTAGGGTAATTGGAATATCAAAATCTTTACCTCAACTATCCGGCCAGATAGAGCTTGCTCAAGGGGAGGAATTTGAAACAGAAACTGGTTTTCAGGCTATCTTGGGTGATCAAGTCAAACAGGAATTAGAAGTTAAGATAGAGGAAGAGATCACTATTGAAGATAAACCATTTACCATAGTAGGAGTGCTAAAGAAGCAAACCAATAATCAAATGGGGCTAAGTAACGCTATTTTAGTTCCTATCCAACCCCTACAGAGCCTTTTTGACAGCACCGGGGAAGTATCCATGATCCTGGCCAGGGTAGAGGAAGGAAAGGATGTAGAGGAGGTAGCAAAAGCAGTAGAGGAAAACTTAAAGGAAATAAGGGAAAAGGAGGATTTCAGCGTCACTACTACCCAGCAGCTTCGAGATATGGTGGGAAATGCGATTGGAATCGTGCAGGCTTTCCTAGGAGGTATAGCTGGAATATCGCTTTTAGTAGGGGGTATAGGGGTAATGAACACCATGTATACGGCGGTAATGGAACGGACTAAAGAGATAGGGATAATGAAGGCGGTAGGGGCACGGAATGGTCAGATTATGCTCCTATTCCTCATCGAATCCGGCTTTATGGGGTTGTTAGGAGGAATAATAGGAACCGGAATTGGATTAGGTATTAACGCTGCTGCAATAGTAGCCGCCCAGAGGTTTATAGAAGGGGCTAACTTTCTAGCCATGAGCTTTTCACCCACTTTGATAATCGGAGCACTAATATTCTCCTTCCTGTTAGGTGCTTTATCCGGTCTGTTCCCCGCCCGGAACGCAGCTAAGCTAAAGCCGGTGGAAGCACTGAGATACGAATAGCCGCTTAAATAAGAAACTCTCCCTTTTGATAGATTAGCTCACCATCGGCGTAAATCTCGCCTTCATCTTTCATATTACAGAGCATATCCCAGTGTATTCCCGATTGGTTTTCGCTTCCTGTTTCCGGATAGCCCCTTCCCAAAGCCAGATGGATAGTCCCTCCTATCTTTTCATCAAAAAGCATATTCTTAATGAATCTATCTATTCCCTGATTGGTACCTATGCCAAACTCACCTAGATATCTTGCTCCTTCATCGGTATCCAGAAGGCTTAATAGTAAATCCTCTCCTTTGGCCGCTTCGGCTTCCACCACTTTCCCTTGAGCAAAAGTAAGCTTTATATCCCTTATTTCCTGTCCATGATAAATTCCGGGATAATTAAACCTGATACGGCCTTCTACCGAGTTTTCCACCGGTCCGGTAAATACTTCACCGTCCGGAAAATTCTGATGCCCGGCACAATTTACCCACTCTCTCCCAAAGCCAGAAAGCTCCAGGTGAGTATCAGCCGACTTTATGGTAAAACTGTCTACTCCATCTAAAAAATCTACAATCTCTTCTTGCCTTGCGTGTAAATCTTGCCACTCTCCTATCGGATCTTCCTTATCCAGCTTACAAGCAGCGGTAAGAAACTCTGTAAATTCGGTTAGGGACATGTCTGCTTCCTGGGCGACAGAATGGGTGGGATACTGAGTAAGTACCCAGTTAAGCTCCCCTTTTGCCGCTCTTTCTAAAAATATTTGGTCTACTTCTTTGGTTGCCCTCGCTCTGGTGGCTTTCCTTTCTCCATTTATATTAGATAAAGCCCGAGTATTGTACTCGGATTTTATTCGGATGGCGGCATCAAAATTAGAAACCGCATATTTCATCAAAGGCGAGACGTATTTAAGTTGTTCATCCGATGCATATCGATAAAATATGTAATCCAGGTCCGCGGGCGAGGATATAAGCTCGGGATGAGCACCTACCTTGAGTACCTCTTTATAAACTTGAGCCAGCAAATCGGAAGCTGAATTGTTTCCCAGAATAAGAACTTGATCGTCTTTTGTGATCTCGGCTGAGTAACTTACCAAGACCTTAGCCATTTTATTCCAAATCATCTACAACCTCCCGAGGTTAAGTAGGTGAAAAACTAAGAAAAAATCAATTTGATAAATATTATAACTTAATCACTCTTGTTTATGCAAGATAATGATGGGTGACTATAATCGAACCCCTCTAACATATATTTTCCCGCCTCCAAAATTGGTTGGGAACCTTACGGTAAAGTACATATAATGAAAATGTGGGAAATTGGAGCTTTCAAATGCTTGATAAGGTACAAGCGACAATACATAAATATGAGCTGCTTGAAAAGGGTGATAAAATCCTGGTAGCGGTCTCCGGCGGCGTTGACTCCATAACCACCCTTGATATTCTGTACCGACTCCGGGATAAGCTAGATATCTCGCTGGCCGCAGCCCACCTCGATCATCAATTGAGAGGGGAAGAATCCAAAAAAGACGCCCAGTTAGTAGAAACTATAGCTAAAGATTTAAAAATTCCTATAGTAAGTGAATCTAAAGATGTGCGCTCTTTCATTGAACAGAAAGGACTATCAGTTGAAGAAGGGGCAAGAGTTCTACGCTACCAATTTCTAAAATCTGCTTATGAAAGGCTTAGAGCAGATAAAATTGCCCTTGGACACAATTTAAACGATCAGGTAGAGACTTTTTTAATGCGACTTATAAGAGGAGCCGGATTGACAGGGCTTAGGGGTATGCTTCCTAAAAGGGACATTTTCATCCGGCCGCTAATTGAATGCAGAAGAGAGGAAATCCGCGAATACGCGGGGGCAAGAGGGCTGGATTATAGAGAGGACAGCACAAATGTATCTACCAAATATCTACGTAACAAAATTAGGTGGGAACTTCTGCCTCTTTTAAAAGAAGAATACAACCCGGCAATTTTGGATACACTCTCCAGGACCGAAAATATAGCCCGCGAAATTATTGATTATCTGGATAAGCAAGCCAAAAAGATACTGGCTCAATCAACAATAAAGGAAGAATCAGAAACCATTAGCTTGGATAGAAATATGCTTTTGTCCCAAGAACAAGCCGTGTTAAGAGCGGTCATCAGAAAAGCTATCCAACAGGTTAGAGGGAGACTAAAGGACATCGAATTTGTACATATCCAGGATATAATAACTGAATTAGAGAGGAAAAAGCCCCGGTCAGAGCTTCACCTTCCAAACGGATTGAGGTTTTATAGAAAAGGGGATGAAATAAAGTTAACTACAAAAAAGTCCCCTTCAACCCAACCCGAGCCATTTCAATTTGAGCTAGCCATTGGGGGTAAAAACTCATTTCCTCAGATAGGGTGGTCTTTTTCTTTGGAAAAAATTGAGCTTGCAGAGCAAGAAGCAGCAAGAGAAATATACAAACGGCCATTGCAAGTTATAGTTGACTTTAATAAGATTGAAGGGGATTTGATAGTTAGAAATAGAAGAAAAGGTGATCGGTTGAGTCCCTTGGGAATGAGAGGGACCAAAAAAGTAAAAGACTTACTAATCGATGAAAAGATAGATTATGAAAGAAGGGACTCTATCCCTTTGATTTGCGATCGTGAAGGAATAATTTGGATAGTGGGGATTAGACTAAGTGATGATTACAAAATAACTTCGGATACCCGATGGGGACTTATTATCACGGCCAACCACATTAAATAGGTCATAAACAAATGATTATAACTGCATTAATTTTTATAGCTACTATAGCATTGTTAATAGCGGTCCATGAGGGAGCACACTTTACGGCTGCCAAACTATCCGGGGTATGGGTACACCAAATGGCTATTGGCTTTGGCCCTCCGATTCTTAGATATCGGGGTAAAGAGACTGAATATTCCCTCCGTATCTTCCCGGTCGGAGGCTACGCCAGAATGGCCGGCGAGGATCAGGAGACCGAAGAAGATAAGAAGGTCCCTGAACACAGAAAATTTAACTCAAAGTCTCCCCTAAAACGGATGTTCGTCGTGCTGGCCGGTCCTTTTTCCAATATATTTTTGAGCCTTTTTATAATGATCGCCGTGGTAGGTTTTATAGGTATTCCCTACCTGGAGGTAGCTGATTTTACGGAAGTAAGCTCTGCCCGTTCTGTACTTCAAGTGGGAGACAAAGTAGCAAAAATAAATGGACAGACTATTTATTCCTTCTCCCAATTGCAAAATATTATTCAAAAAAAGGGCGCTCAACAGCTTAACTTAATTGTGATTAGGGATGGTAAAACTGTTAAGGTAAGTGTAAGCCCCAGATGGGATGAGGAAACCGGCCGTTATTTAGTGGGAGCTTACTTCTCATCCGTTGGCACTACCTCGAAGATCGAACAGCTTGAAGAGGGTTCATTTCTTGCCAATCAGGGCCTTAAAAGTGGGGACGTAATAAAGAAAATCGATGGTACACCTATTAGCTCTTTTACCGAATTTATTAAAGCAGTAAGGGAAGAAGAGACAATTAACCTGACTGTTCTAAGAGATGACCGGGAGATTGAAAAGACCATAAATATAGAAGGTAAGGAACCTTCAGAGGTTTTGTCCGGGGTAAATCCAGAAATAGTGACCAGAAGCCCGGGCTTTTTTGATTCATTTAAGATAGGAACTATACAAGTAAAAAATATACTTGTCTTGTTCTACCAGGGAATATTGGCAATGATAAGAGGACAAATTCCGGCCGGGGAAGCGGTTTCTGGACCGGTGGGAATTGCTAACTACCTGGGTCAAAGCTACCGGCAAGGTCCACTGGCCTTCTTCACCTTGCTTTCTCTGATCAGCCTAAACCTGGGTATCATCAATCTCATCCCCTTCCCGGCTTTGGACGGCAGCCGAGCTGGATTCATAGTATATGAAATGATAAGGGGCAAGCCCATACCACCTGAAAGAGAGGGTTTAATCCATTACCTAGGCTTCATAATTCTTATCGGTTTGATGCTTTTTATCACTTTTAAAGATATACTAAATCTAATTGAATAATTTGTCGCTTCCTATCGTATGCCTATTAACCATCCTCAAGTCCAAAAACTTATAAAAAGAATTGCCCAGGACAACCGTTCGGGGGCCACTTCCTTAACCCAAATGGCTGCTGACCTATTCAAAAAATTCACCTGGCTAGCCGACCCCGATGCAGAACTGACTGCTTTGCAAGAGAAGGCCATCCAATTAGGGGTTAAATTAGTAAAGGCAAAGCCCATCATGGGTTCCATTTTCAATTTATCAAATACGGTAATTGGTGAGTGCAGACAGGCCGGCTCCCCCGGCGATTTGATCGAAAGTATTCGCAACACTGCTGATCAATTCAGCTTAGACTTAAGTAAATCTACCCGGCTAATCGTCAAACGCACGTCCTCCTATATCCCGGACAAATCCCAAATAATGACCATATCTTACAGCTCTACTGTGCTGGAAGCTCTAAAAAAGGCAAATCAGGAAGGAAAAACTTTTAAAGTAATTTGTCCGGAATCCAGGCCTATCCGGGAAGGTGTCGAGTTAGCCGCTACACTTGCAGACTTGGGGATTCCGGCAACCGTAGTAGCTGACTGTCTGGCTCCCACCTTGCTTAAGGAAACCGAGCTGATATTGGCAGGTGGTGACGGGTTAACCTATCAGGGCCTGGTAAACAAAGCGGGAACCTATATGCTGGCTAAAACCAGCCGGCAAACTGACACTCCTATGATAGCTCTTTTAAGTACCCACAAGTTTATGCCGGTAAAGAAAATATCAAGGCTCATTCCGGAAGAAGACCCTTCCGAAATTATGGCCAATCCGCCCCCAGGAGTAGAAGTAATAAACCGCTACTTTGATATAACTCCACTTGAGTTGGTCGATCAGGTAATAACGGAGGAAGGGGTATTTTCATCCCAAAAATTGGCTCACAGACTAGACGAAATGAAAATAGATGAAAGGCTTAAACCAGCCTTGTAAATGCACTTTAGCTACAAGGATATTAAATTTGCTAGGTTAAAGATAAGACTTGCTTACACCTTACCTAATCTACTCCTTTTCATAAGGAGCTAAAATGGAAATATCTTCCATCGGAAAATGCTTTATATTGAGTGTTACAAGAGCGGCATCTTTAACCTTAGCCACGGCTGCTATTAGGGCATCAGGTAGAAGTAGATTGTGGCTCTTACCAAATTCACGCCGATAGTTTCCCGCTTTCTCGGCGATGACATGGTCAATCGGCACTTCCTCTAGATTGTTCAATACTGCCCGCACCTTGTCCTCTTCTCCAGGACGAAGCCCACTGAATAGTTCAGCTCTAGTGATGACAGAACAATATAGTGTATCGCCTTCCTTGTGCTTTTCCCCCAGATACAGTTTTGCCTGGGGATAACCTCGTAAGTGATCAATTAAAACGTCGGTGTCGATAAGAAATCTAGCCACTTTTAGCTATCACCATTAATCAGCCGGCTTTCCCATTCTTGACGAAGTTTCCTAACGTAATCTTGGGATACTTCAAGGTCAGTCCGATCCTTCCATAGAGCAAAGCTCTCCCTCAGAGCGTTAAGAAGGTTATCCTGCCGGGATTTTTTAAGATACTCGCTCACAGCCCGGCGAATGAGCTCCGCCATGGATGATCCTTCTTCATTGCTCAATCGCTCTAAATCTCTTTTCTGCTCCTCGTCAAGGTAAATTTGGGTTCTAATCATCTCAATTCCCCTCCACTGTGTATACATTATGAGTATACATTAAAGGACATACTTTGTCAACAACGATAATCAGTAGTCTGAAGTTCCGGGATAAGGATTAGCCTAGCTCTAGTGATAATCTCAAGGATAAAATGGCTTAAACCGTGCAGCTCTAGCTCATTGTGTAATGACTTCATTATTGTTTAAATATTACCTCAGACTCTATCGACCTCAGAAGCTCACTGAAATTGCGAAATCGCTCACCAATAGGTATCCAGGCCTGAACTTAGTAGTCCCTTGCAAAATTAGATTGTTCATGTGGTGCTCTATACCGAAGTTGAAGCTATAAAGTTCTCCCCCTAGATAGACCACCTGGCTTTTAAAGTCCAGACTCCTGCCTATAGGTATGCTGGTTTCAACTAAATAAAGTGAGCCGCCTATATCGGTATTAATAAAGATGATTCCTTCTATCTCTAATCCTTGAAAGTCAAAAGAGGTCTCAAGTTGCCTGATGGGATAGACAAAATCACCAATCCTATCCAAGAAAGTAGCTTTGATGTTTAGTCCGCCTGCTTTAAATGAACCGCTGATGATGCTTTTATCCGGTTGAAAGTTAGCTATACTCTCAAAACTAGCTCTATGCTCGATCTGGAATTCCCCAATAGGAAACTTAGTATCTATCCTCATCTCCGGTAATGATTCCGGAGTTTGTAGTTCAAATGTAAGCTGGAGATCATTTTCAATACCACCGATTATCAGATCCTCTATTATTATCTCTTCTTCCTTTAAGGTGAGATCATCCGCCAACCTTCCACGATAGAAGCGCTCTTCTGGCTTACATACTCCAAAACATTCCATCCCATCTCGAGCGCCTATATAGGTAGAGGCGGTATATGTGCTCCCATTTAACATTTCACCAGAAACTCTAGGTATTATCCCCATCTTGAAGTCAGGAGCCTGGGCAGTACCCAGGTTGGCCAGGAGAAAATCAAGATCAAAAGATATTCCCGCTAGGTGAGTCCCTATCCGAACTATCTTCTTTTGGAAGGTAATATCTTCGGTTAGAGTACGTCCCAATATCCTCGCTAAATCTATTGGTGAAGCCAGGTCCAGATCATTTGCCCAAAAGATAAGGGGAAGTCCCACGATATGACCTGGATCCGGGTTGACTGAAACAACAGTCATAAAAGGGTCATCGTCGGCTTCGATAATATTGGGGGCGAAGATAAAATGATCCGCAAACTCAAGTGCCCCCAGAGTTGTTTCCAGAGTAAATGCGGAAAAACTAAGACCACCCATACCTAAGATAGTTGTATTTGAAAGCTTTAGTCCGCCAAAGGTAAAGCTTAGATTAGTTATGCCCTCTATATCTAGGCCAAATTTTGATGCCTGGGCAGTTACCAGCTCCGGTTCAGCGCTTAAATCCAAGGTGAAATCGGCTGAAATTTCCGCTGCTTGAGTTCCTGGAGCGATAACTTCTAAAGCAAAGCTAACTGCTAGAAGGCACATCAAAATCGTCAGTTTATAATTTTTACTAATCATCCTATAGTTGCCTCCCCACCCAATATGTTCTGCACAGCAACTGAATTGTTATTTCTATCTGCAAGGAGGTCCACTTGGGTGATCCCTAAGGCGCTGGTGCCCCCACTTACCGCCTGCAAGGCTATTTTCACAATGGGAATGCTTACTCTTACCACATCAGTATTTTCTTCTCTGATGGGACCTATGCTGCTTCCGGGAAAACCGCCGGCAAAAGTTACTTCCCCATTGGTGTTGTCAATATTTGAAGCTAAAATCTGAAAGCCGTTTAGTCCGGTAACGTTATTTGCGTTGAATACGGTTTGATCAAAAGTAAATTTACCGGTCGGTCCCACCTGGATGGTCTTTACATCCGGTGGATTTACTACAGAGATTTTGACTTCTCCCATCTTACCGGGCTCGATAGTTACATCTTCTATGGCGACTTTGACTCCGGTGATATCCACCCCCTGGTTTGGTCCCATACAGGCGGTGAGACCAAGGCTAAGCAAAATCAGTAAAAGACTTACCAACATTAATTTTTTGTTTCGAAATAACATTTCAACCTCCTTCTGATAGTCATTCAAAACCCTGATCTTACCCCTTGAGCTACTTCTGCAATGGCAATTGCATCCCTGATATCTATTACTCCAAAGGGAGCAACCACATCTGCAGCTTCCTTTTGGGCATCGGTAGGTGTTTTTAATCCCAGGGCGAACTCGGCTGCTAAATTAGCATCCTCCATGGTAATTACTCCATCGCCATTGCAATCTCCCGAACTTAGTGGTTCTCCAACCGTAATTTCCTTGGTGGTAGTATCGGTTGCTCCATCTTGGTCGGTTACGGTTAAAGTAACCGTATAGCTTCCATCACTGGCATATTGATGGGTTGGATTTTGATTTGTCGAGCTACCTCCATCACCGAAATCCCAATCCCAGGAATCTATAGTCCCGTCAGAGTCAGTGGACTGATCAGTGAATTGAATAGTGTCTTGAGTAGTAGGGTTGGTAGGGGAATACGTGAAGTCAGCCTCAGGTGGACTATTCACGCTAACTGTAGTGGAGTCCGTATCTGTTGCATTATCACCATCAGTTACTTTTAACCTAACGGTATGGCTGTTTGCGGTACTACAGTTATATGAAGGATTGACTCCGGTAGCCTCATCGTACTGTCCATCGTCATCCAAATCCCACTCGTATTTGGTAATAGAACCATCGCTGTCTGAAGAACCTGAACCATCCAGGTTGATAGTATCCCCTACACTGCAAGAATAAGGACCATCGGCGTCGGCCGTTGGTGGAGAGTTGCCAGAAGCAGTGAGAGGTGTTCCTGCCAAATCAGATACCGGTATATCACCCCATATAACGTTCTGGCTAGGGTTAACACTACTATTAGCACATAAAATCCAGCCAGCTACGCTTTGATAATAATATAATCGAAGGGTAGATTCAGCTATGCCTTGAGGAATTTCACTGTCTTGATAGTGCATCTTTACATGGGCAGTTCCCGCGCTTGCACTTACAGTTTTTACATCCAAGTATTTCAGTGGAGGCTTTGCAGTAAACGGATTATCCGGGGCCTCATCGTATTTAAATACAATAATCGTTCCCCGAGTGCCAGCTCCTGCATCTCCTACATCCACTTCCAGGTCAGCCTTAGCTTGTGCATTAAAATTTGGTGGGTTATTTCCAGTGAAGTAGTTGAAATCTAACGTGCCAGCTTTGACCTTGGGATTTAGTGTGACTGTGACGCTCAATTCATCGCTATCCTCACCTCCCCGACCATCATTCACAGTCAGTTTAACCCGATAAGTTCCATTTCTATCGGGTACAAATATGGGGTCAACTCTCGCTGAGTCATCGAAGTCAGCCTCGCTCTGACCAGGTTTAGTAATAAAGCTCCAGCTGAAGCTTAGATCATCGCCGTCTGGATCAGAAGAAGAACTACCGTCAAGTTGGACTTCTGAACCTAGCGCCACTGATTGATCACTGCCCGCATCTGCAGTTGGTGGACTATTGACATCAACTGTAGTAGAATCTGTATCAGTAGCCCCGTCATTATCGGTTACTTTAAGTCCAATAGTGTGAGTACCTGGAGTTGTACAATTGTAAGTGGGATTAACTCCGGTAGCGCTATCATACTGACCCTCATCGTCATAATCCCATTCATAGCTGGTGATGGTCCCATCGGAATCTGAGGAGCCTGAGCCATCCAATGTAATATCCTCTCCGATATTGCAGGAATATGGCCCATTCGCATCGGCAGAGGGAGATACATTTACTACTGTTACATCCTTAGAGATGGAATCGGTAGCTCCGTTTTCGTCGGTTACAGTTAAGGTAACCGTATAGGTTCCATCACTTCCATATTGATGGGTGGGATTTTGTGTTGTTGAAGTGTTTCCATCACCGAAGTCCCAATCCCAGGAATCTACAGTTCCGTCAGGGTCACTTGATTGATCGGTAAATTGAATACTGTCTTGAGTAGTAGGACTGGTAGGAGAATAGGTGAAGTCAGCGGTAGGTGGACTATTCACGTTGACTGTAGTGGAGTCTGCATCCGTGGCATTATGGTCATCAGTCACTTTCAATCCAACGGTATGACTACCTGCGGTGCTGCAGCTATATGAAGGATTAACCCCAGTGGCATCATCGTACTGGCCGTCATTATTCAGGTCCCACTCATACTCGCTAATAGAACCATCGGCGTCGCTGGAACCGGAACCATCTAAGTTGATGATATCTCCCACGTTGCAAAAATAAGGACCATCGGGGTCAGCTACTGGTGGCTGATTGACATCAACTGTAGTAGAGTCTGTATCAATAGCTCCATCATTATCAGTTACTTTAAGCCCAATAGTATGGATACCTGATGTTGTACAGTTATAAGCGGGATCAACTCCGGTAGCATCATCATACTGTCCGTCGCTGTCATAATCCCACTCATATTTGTTAATAGAACCATCGCTATCGCTGGAACCGGAGCCATCTAGGTTGATGGTATCTCCTACGCTGCATGAGTAGGGGCCGTTAGCATCGGCCACAGGTGGGAAATTAGTTACGGAGTTTTGGGCTTTCGGTGTACCGTTGATCAGGTTACCGTTAGCATCTTGACCATTGCGAGTGATGCCATCGTTGGTGGCCCAATTCGCATCTGAGTCAGGCGCGAGGGGATCGATGCGCTCCATGGTGGATTTAGTATCCTTATCTCCTGCGGGCCACCCTCCACCGTCATCATTGGCCGTATCTATGATTGCTCCAGTAGTATCTTTCAAAATGAGTTCCTCGCCATCGTTTACCAAAGCTCCGGTATAAATTTGATCAGCGGTGATGTCGCTCACAGTGGTATCATCGGTACGTTCGAGCAATAAGTAGCCGTGGGCAGGGATCGTACCGGATAAGGTAATGCTAGGTGTGCCATCGGCGGCCTCCAGCGTCCAGCCAGTGAGATCGAGATCTTGATCAGTAGTATTGTAAAGCTCAATCCACTCATCAACAGAGTAGGCTTCAGTTCCCATCCAGGCGATCTCATTAATAACTACATCCAGCGAGCTGGCGGCATCGATTTTAGCATAGCAAGTCAAAACAAATAGGCAAAACAAAATTATAGAAAAGTTCCTTAAACTTTTCGCAACCGCTCTCCCCATCTAATTTTAGTCCACCTCCTTGATTTAATCTCCTGTACTCTTGATCTGCTCACGCTTTATAAAAAATAAGTACAATTCTAAAATTTTATTGAAAGTCAAATGTGAAAGGGTTGAAGAAACCCCGAAGATAAAAGCGATAGATTAAACTTTTTACCTCCTCTTTTCTCTGGCAGCCCGGCTGTCCTTTCTTAGGATTTAGGATTTTGCTCTTAGCTTTTTGCTAACCCCAAAGACCTAATAACCAGCACCTAAATGAGGACCCGTGATTTTGTGCCCTCACCTTACGGTAAGTGTGCCTTTTACGATTTCATTTTTAAGCGAATTACCCATTCTTTAGCAGTTAATTTCCCTAATACTAATACATGGATTATTTTATGTCAAATAATAATCTTTATTAGTTAAAAATACCGTATTAAGCTGTTAATTTAGTTTTAAAGTAACTTTGATAGAACATGAAACTAATTACGTAAATAGGGGAGGTGCCTTTTCGTTTTTATCTCCAAACTAGCCGCCCCACCTCCGGTATATTCGTAAAGAATCAGATACTGGCCATAAGCTTTTTTGCCTTTGGGTCATCCACTGCAAATACCTCTATTAAATCATGAAGCATAGTTTAAATTAGTACTAATAGGCGTTTCGTCGGATATTAAAAGCTGGCTTCTCCAAGAAATCACCTGCAAAATGGACGTATGTAATGTATATAACGATCAGCACCGGTATATTCTTTAAGTGATGCTCAATACAAGAAATTTAAAACCCATGATAACTTTTGAGGACAGGCGAACGTTTATTCATTATAAAAAAGCGGGATAAATAGGGAGGATAATATGGACTTAAAGAAAAAGAAGGTCGGGGTGTTACTCGGCGGCAACTCATTGGAGAGAGAAGTATCTCTATCTTCGGGAGAAAATGTATACGAAGCCCTTAACAGAAAGGGATACCGTACTTTTAAGATAGATTACCGCTCCCCAACAGAGTTGATCTCGACCTTTACAAACAAAAGAGATCGATTTGATATACTATTTAACTGTCTACATGGAGGGATCGGTGAGGATGGAACTATCCAAGCTCTTTTGGAGCTTTTACAAATTCCCTACACCGGTTCACCGGTCTTAGCTAACGTAGTAGCTATGAACAAGTTGGAATCAAAAAAGAGATTTGAAATAGAGGAAATACCCACCCCTTCCTATATTAGCCCTCCAGAAGGGGAAATTGAGTGGAGAAAACTAAAAGATACGGTATCAGGTAAAATTGGTCTTCCACTGGTTATAAAACCGGTTAATGGAGGCTCCTCTCTAGGGGTAAATATTCTTAAAAAACCAACCAAATTTGAAAAGATCTGTCAAAAGATGAAAACAGAATACGGAAATTTCTTTATAGAGGAATATATCCCGGGCATGGAAGTGACGGCGGGAATACTCAAGATAGGAGGCCAACATATCGCCCTCCCACTCATCGAACTTAGAACAAAAACAGAATTTTATAACTACAAAGCCAAGTATATCCCAGGGATGACCGAGTTTATAATCCCCGCTGAATTGAGCAATAAAACCACAAGGAGGGTCAAAGAGCTGGCTTTAAAAGCACATAGTGCACTGGGTTGCTTCGGGTTCTCCCGGGTTGATTTTAGAGTAAGTCCCGATCAGAAAATATTTGCCTTGGAGGTAAATACCGTCCCGGGGATGACTGAAACTTCCGATCTGCCAAAAGCTGCTGGACACGCAGGAATTGAGTTTGACTTATTGGTAGAACATATGCTAAAAACGGTGCATAAGGATATGTAAGCTCCTCTGGCCGGTTTTTATCAAACTGAAAAGATGGGAGAAGATGAGGTAAGAATTAGCTACGTCCTAAATAAAAAGGCCCTAGACAAATCGATGGACATTTTAGAACATGGTTTAAAAGAATATCCATTATAGCCGGTCCCTTAATACATGTCGGAGAAAGTGAGACTAGACATATTGCTAAAGAAGAGAGGAATGTCAACCAGTAGATCCAAAGCTAAACGCTTGATTATGGCTGGAAAAGTATATGTGGAAGGTCAATTAGTGGATAAACCGGGCACCCAGGTTGATCTTGATTCCCAAGTTGAGGTAAAAAAGCCCCCCCCTCCGTATGTAAGTAGAGGGGGGGTTAAACTTGCCAAAGCATTAAAAAATTTTCGGATAGTTGTATCGAACAAAAAAGCATTGGATATAGGTGCCTCCACCGGTGGATTCACCGATTGTCTTCTCAAAAATGGGGCCAGTAAAGTTTGGGCGGTAGACGTAGGTTACGGACAGCTAGATTGGAAATTGAGAAAAGACCCCCGAGTAACTGTACTGGAGAAGGTCAATGCAAGATATCTTAAATTAGAAGATATAGGTGAGCAGGTGGACTTGGCCACTGTAGACGTTTCATTTATTTCCATTAAAAAAATCCTTTCCCCCTTAACCCGAATAGTAAAAGAGGGGCGGGATCTAGTAGTTTTAGTTAAACCGGAATTTGAAGCGGGCCCCGGAAAAGTGGGAAAAGGAGGAGTAATAAGAGACCCCCAGGTGCATATTGAAGTGCTGAATGATCTGATAGAATTTATATGCGAAAATTTAAATATATCAGTGTTAGATGCCACCTTTTCACCTATAAAGGGAAGCTCCGGAAATATAGAATTTTTTCTGTGGCTACAAAACAAACCTAGCCACACCTCCTTTAACCAAGTAGAAAAACTGGTGAGTGATGCCTGGAGTAAATTAAAATAACCATATACCGAACTATCTCAAAGCTTGTTTTTGTTTTAAAAACCCAAAAAGAGGTGTAATTATCCATAAATGAAAACCACTTTAAGTTGCATAAAAGCGGATATAGGTAGTATTGGTGGTCACATCGTACCCAGCAAAGGGGTATTAAATCGTATCCGTGAACACATAGGACATGAAGGTGAGGTAAGAGATCACTTTATCACTTACACCGGAGACGATGTATCCATATTAATAAGTCACCATAAAGGCGCAGAAACTAGCCAAATACATCAACTAGCATGGGATGCTTTCCAAAAAGGGACCGAAGTAGCCAAGGAAGAGGGCCTATACGGAGCCGGTCAAGACCTACTCTCCGACGCCTTCTCCGGCAATGTGAGGGGGTTAGGTCCAGCGGTAGCCGAAATGGAGTTTGAAGAAAGGCCCAATGAACCATTCCTTTTATTTATGGCCGATAAAACGGAGCCGGGAGCCTACAATTTACCGCTTTATTTGACTTTTGCCGATCCCATGTATAATAGCGGTTTGATTCTTTCACCCAAAATGGAAGGGGGATTCACATTTACCATCATGGACGTAGAATATACCGAAGGAGAAAGAACAATTGAGCTTAACTCACCCGAGGACATCTACGATATTGCCTGTCTTCTAAGAGATAACCACCGTTTCGTGGTAAAATCTATTTCGTCCAGAAAGACCGGGCAAATATGTGTGGCCTGCTCTACCACCAGGCTATCTAAGATAGCAGGAAAGTACGTGGGAAAAGATGATCCCGTCATGCTCATCCGAGTCCAATCACAATTTCCATCCAGTGGAGAGGTATTAGCCCCTTACCAGATTGGACACTATGTGGGAGGATTCATGCGCGGTTCACATACCGGTCCACTAATGCCAGCGAAAAGTGAGAGTGCTGTATCCTACTTTGATGGTCCACCAATGGTTTCCTGCCTCGGTTTCTGTGTACACGAAGGCAAGTTAACGGAACCGGTAGATGTCTTTGACCACCCGTTATGGGACCAGGTAAGAGATAGGGTAACACAAAAGGCAATTGAAATGAGAAAGCAAGGTTTCTCCGGACCGGCGATGCTCGGATATCAAGAGCTAGAATATGGCGGAATCACCGAACGGATGGATAAACTGGAAGAGAAATTTGAAGTTACAGAGAACTGATTATTTTGGTAAAGTAGCCCTATCAATTACATGAAATTAGAAAACGAGATTGAAGAAGTTCTGATCACTGAGGAGGAAATCGATGATAAGATAAGTGAGTTAGGCAAAAAAATAACCGCGGATTATGATAAGTTAAAGAGGAAATGTTCTTCCCAAAAACTTTTGGCCGTAGGGGTTTTGTGCGGATCGGTAATATTTTTGGCCGATTTGACCAGAGAGATTAAGCTCCCTTTAGAATATGATTTTATCGCTGTTGGCAGCTATGGTCACTCCCGGGTACCCGGAGATCTTAAATTAACCAAAGATTTGGAAAGATCCGTGGAAGGAAAGGATATCCTAATCGTTGAAGATATAGTAGATACCGGGAAAACGCTTGCTTATATCAAGGGGATGTTAGAAAGCCGGGGACCGCGATCAATAAAAATAGCCACCTTGGTAAATAAAACCCCCCGGAGGGAAGTTGAAATATCACTTGATTATGCAGGATTTACAGTAAAACAGGACAAATTCCTAGTAGGTTATGGCCTTGATTATGATGAAAAATATAGGAATCTACCTTATATCGCCTCTTTAAAATATGAATCGGATTAGAAATGAGTTTTCATACCTTGGGAATAGAAACTTCTTGTGATGAAACTGCTTGCGGGATAGTTAGAGATAACCGGGAAATCTTATCCAATGTGGTCTTCTCTCAAAGCCACCTTCACGAAAAATACGGAGGAGTGGTCCCCGAAATTGCTTCCAGAAACCACCTAAAAAAAGTTGTGCCAGTTATCGAAGAAAGCCTGCAGGTGGCAAATCTCCACATGACTCAGATAGATCTGGTGGGGGCAACTTATGGACCCGGTTTAGTAGGACCCCTTTTGGTAGGTCTGTCCTGCGGAAAGTCCATCGCCTACGGCTTAGATATACCCTTTATGGGAATAAACCACCTGGAAGCCCACATTTTTGCCCACTTTCTGGCCTACGATTCTGTGACTTCTCCCTTATTGGTCCTCATCGTCTCCGGTGGGCATACCAGCCTGATTTACGTATCAAGCTGGGGAGACTACCAAGTGTTGGGAAACACCCGTGATGATGCAGCGGGGGAGGCCTTCGACAAAGTGGGCAATCTCTTGGATCTAGGCTATCCAGCCGGCCCTAAAATCGACAAATTGGCAAAAGCTGGGGACGGGAAAGCAATTGACCTTCCCCGGCCTATGTTAGAAGATGAAAGCTTGGATTTTAGTTTTGCCGGCTTAAAAACGGCTATAGTCTATTACTTAGAGGATAAAAATATGCAAAATATAGATAAACCAGATGTAGCGGCCTCCTTTCAAGCTGCAGTGGTAGATGTACTGGTCAAAAAAACCCTCCATGCCGCAAAAAGTAAGGACCTACGAAAGATAGCTGTAGTTGGAGGAGTAGCTTGTAATTCTGAGCTTAGATATAGATTTGAACAAGTTGCGGAAAAAAATAAGCTGGAAGTTTTTTTCCCTCCACCCTCTTTGTGCACCGATAACGGAGCGATGATAGCGGCAAATGCCCACTATAAATTTAAAAAGTTTGGCCTGACCCACCCGCTCGATCTGGCTCCCCAACCATCGCTAAACATAGGTGACTGAAGCCATCATCCGGCCGATATTGTGGATTCAAGGTTTAGTAATTTCTCTTTGTGAGGCCCGATCAGAACTAAAGAAGGGTCTTTAAAAACCTCATTTGCCACCTCTTCCAACTGGCCGGGCTTTATCTTCTCAACTTGCTTTATAACTTCATCGACGGATATCAGCTTTCTTTCATAAATGGTTGAAATTCCCAACCTCATCATCCGGGGGAAACTCCCTTCCATACCCAGCAAGAAATTACCTTTCAGCTTCTCTTTAGCCGTCTTTAGCGTGGAGCGGTCAATGGGCTCATTGGCCAATTTCCTTGCCTCTTCTAAAATTATTTCCACTACTTCTTTAAGGCGGCCCCCCTTGGTGCTGGAGTAAACACGGACCAAGCCGGTATCCCTATAATAGGTAGTGTGACTGGATATGGAATAGACCAGGCCCAACTCTTCCCGAATTCGTCTGAACAAGCGCGAGCTCATCCCGCTTCCAAAGATGGCGTTTAGGGCCTCCAGCGCGAAGCGCCTTTCATCACTCATGGGGATACCTTCAAATCCCAGACATAGGTGAGTTTGAAGGATATCCTTTTCCTCCACTTGAAAAGAGGGATCCACTTTAGGCGGGGAGGCGGTGATAAGCTGGCTGGATTCGGAAGGTACTAGGTCTTTAAATTTCCGGTCTGCTAACTGTTTTAAACGTTCTAAATCTACGTCTCCAACCGCCACCAAGACTAAATTCTGGCCGTTGTAAAACTTATGATGCTGAAGGAAATCGTCTCGGTTCATCCCGGCCACGCTTTCCTTATTTCCTATGACCGGACGGGAGAGAGGAGTGCTGTCCGGCCAAACGGTTTGCACAAATAGGTCAAAAATCCTATCCTGCGGATTATCTTCTTGTGATTTTATTTCCTCTAAGACTACCCCGCGTTCGGTTTCAATATCTTGTTGGCGCAACAAAGGATTAACAAGAAGATCAGCCAAAACATCAAAGGCTTTCTCCAAGTGCTTGGAGAGCACATTGACGTAAAGGAGGGTATATTCCTTATGGGTCAGCCCGTTTATATTACCGCCTAGAGCATCGATTTCCTCTGAAATCTGAAAGGATGATCTGTGCTCGGTACCTTTAAAAAGAAGATGCTCAAGGAAGTGAGCCACGCCGCTTTTCCCGCCTGGATCGTGTCTGCTTCCAACCTTTACCCAAATCCCCAAACTAAGCGGCCTTTTGGGTCTTTGCTCCACGATGAGCCTGGGCCCATTATCCAGCGAGCCGTGGTAACAACCCTTATAGAGCTTCTCCATTATTATCGGCCCAATCTTTCCTGTAAATCACCTAAAGTAAAATTACATTTTGTCAAATTTTACATCTTCCCGAGGAATCTTTCTAAAGAAATATTTGCCTTTATCATCTATCCTAATCACTTTTACAGCTACTTGATCACCTGGTTTAACCACATCTTCAACCTTTCTTACATATCCATCGGAAAGTTCAGAGATATGAATAAGCCCGGTAATATTTACTCCGTCCTTTTCAGCTTCTACGAAGGCCCCAAAATCGGTGGTATTTTTCACCTTACCTAACAGAGTCTCTCCCACCTGGATTTTTTTATCACTTTCTTCTGGAACCTTTCTCAAGTTTATGCGACCCATTTCATCTATCTCGGTTACTTCCACCGTTATTTCTTCTCCCATTTGAACAATGTCTTTCACACTTTCCACGTATCCTTCAGCCAAATCTGAAATATGGATCATCCCGGTTGCCCCTCTTTTGATTTCCACAAAGGCCCCGTAGTTTTCAATTCTGGTAACCACCCCTTTGTATCTTTTACCTACCTCAACTTCCTCGGTTAGCTCCTCGATCATTTCTTTGGCTTTTTGAACTTCTTCTTTGAAAGGGCCAGCTATCTTGACTTTTCCTTCGTCATCGATATCGATCTCGGTATTTGTTTCATCGATTATCTTCCTTATTATCTTCCCCCCGGGGCCGATGACCGAGCCGATTTTCTCTTCATCTATCTCCATTACCTCAAGAACTGGGGCGTGAGGAGAGAGGGTTGACCTCGGCTCTTCGAGGGCCTCCTTCATCCGATCTAAAATCTCATATCTGGCTTCCTTCGCCCTGTGGAGGGCTTTTTTCATAATCTCTGCTGAAATACCTCCCGCCTTCACATCTAACTGCAGAGCACATATTCCATCCCTGGTGCCGGCCACTTTGAAGTCCATATCACCAAAATGATCCTCTATGCCCTGAATGTCTGTCAATAGTTCGTATCTATCAGCTTCCTCTACTAACCCTATGGCCACCCCGGCTACCGGTTTCTTTATGGGAATTCCAGCGTCCATGAGAGCCAAACTAGCAGAGCAGACGGAGGCCATCGAACTTGAACCATTTGATTCCAAAATCTCCGAAACCATCCTAATTATATAAGGAAACTCATCCTCTGTGGGCAATACGCTGATCAAGGCACTTTCGGCTAAATGCCCATGTCCGATTTCCCTCCTTTTTGGTGGTCCCATATAGCCGGTTTCACCCACGCTAAACGATGGGAAGTTGTAATGTAGCATAAACCGCTTGCGGCCTTGCCTTATCATCTGGTCAATTATTTGCTCATCCTGCTCGGTGGTACCCAAAGTAGCTGTACCCAAACTCTGGGTTTCCCCTCGGGTGAATAGGGCTGATCCATGAACCCGAGGAAGTATCCCCACTTCACAGGTGACTGACCTTAATTGATCCGGCATCCTTTTGTCTATCCTCTCCTTATCAGTGATGATATGCTTTCGCATCAACTTCTTATATTGTTCATCGAAAACTTCTGACAATGTCTTTTCTGCTTTTATGAAGTCCTCGTCAGTTGGATCAGTAAGGCCCTCAGATTCCAATACCTGCTTGATTTTGCTCTTTCTTAGAGAATCGGTAATTCCCTGGCGATCTGATTTATTATCGGCCTTTTTTATACCCTGTAGATCTTCAGAGGTAAATTCGAGCTTGCTATGGTAATATTCCACCTCAGAGGCTTCTGGAACCTCGATCTTATCAATAGCGCATTTGTCCGCAAATTCCTTTTGCAAATCAATTAATTCGTCTAGCCGATCTTTGGCTAGTTGGATGGCTTGGATTACCTCAGCTTCTGACAATTCGTTCATGGAACCCTCCACCATGGTTACTGCATCGGCTGTTCCGGCCACCACAATGTTTATATCGCTTTCCTCAAAAACTTGAGCTGGGGGGTTTACTACAAATTCACCATCTGATCTACCCACCCGTACTCCCGCTACGGGTTCCAGATAGGGAATAGGTGATATCATTAGTGCCGAAGAAGCCCCCAGCATGCCAGCGATCTCCGGTGGAAAGTCTTTATCAGCGGACAGAACAGTAACCACGATCTGGACCTTCTCCTGATAATTATCTGGAAAACAGGGCCGTATTGGCCTGTCAATCATTCGGGCATTAAGAATGGCTTCATTCGAGGGTTTACCTTCCCTTTTTATAAATCCTCCGGGTATCCTTCCCCCTGCATAGAATTTCTCTTCGTAATCTACTATTAGGGGGAAATAATCAATATCTTCCGCTTCATCCCTCACCACGGTTACCAGTACTCGAGTATCGCCAAAACTTACTACACAAGCACCGTCGGCTTGACGAGCAAGCCTCCCGGTTTCAATTTTAAAATCCCCTCTTTTGACTTCTATAGGTTTTTGCTTAATCATGGTCATGCCTCTTTAATATCTCTAATTTCCAGATCCTGGATCAATTCCTGATATACTTTCGGATCGTTCTTCTTTAGATACTTCATTAGCTTTCTTCTTTGATTAACCTTTTGGACCAACCCGTATTCGGAGTGAAAATCGTGTTTATGTTCTTTTAAATGTTCAGTCAAAGATTTAATTTCTTCGGTCAAAAGTGCAATCTGTACCCGGGTAGAGCCTGTATCATCGGGGTGGTTTCCATACTGTTCGATTATCTCTGTTTTTTTAACTTTAGTAAGTGACATTTATTATCT
Organism: uncultured Thermotogae bacterium; assembly: GCA_964443275.1. Classification (GTDB taxonomy): domain Bacteria; phylum Bipolaricaulota; class Bipolaricaulia; order CAYUCE01; family CAYUCE01; genus CAYUCE01. The sequence goes on from CAYUCE010000017.1 coordinate 23,066, forward strand.
ACCTCCAGATTTAAGTATTTCAATAAGCCGCCTTTCAAAAATTTATTTAATCTCATTTATCCCTTTTATGCATATTTTTGTTGCAATTTACTTACCTTACTCTTTACCTCTTCTTCATCTACCGTCAATATATCTCCGTTCTCCATAACAATTTTACCATCTATTATAACTGTCTCAACATCGCCGGCCCGGCCAGAGTAGACCAAATTTGAAACCAAATTATAGCGTGGTATCAGATGCGGCTTATCAAGGTCAACAATAATCAAATCAGCTTTATTCCCTTCCTTTATTTCCCCCGCATCGGGCCATCCTAGAGCACAAGCGCCGTGAACCGTCCCCATCTTTAGAGCTTGGGTAGGTGGAATTGTGGTGGGATCTTTGCTGGCCACTTTCTGCAAAAGAGAAGCTAGGCGAATTTCTTCCCATACATCCAGGTTGTTATTAGAAGCGGCACCGTCAGTACCTAAACTTACCCGTACCCCACAGTCCAGCATCTCACTTACCGGAGCAATACCCACCCCCAGCTTCATATTGCTCCCTGGATTATGAACTACATTAACCGATTTATCGGCTAAAATATCAATATCTTCTCTATCCACATGAACACAATGAGCCGCTATTGTGGGCACTTCAAATATGCCCAGCTTGTTCAAATAACACACTGGGCTCATATTATACTCCTTATAAGAGTTCGACACTTCTTCTTCAGTTTCCGCCAGGTGAGTATGGATTAATAAGTTACGCTCAGCCGCTACGTTTTTTACTTCTTCCCATACTTGCTCTATCGTGCTGTAGACGGCGTGAGGTGAAAGTGCCACTTTAATCCTGCCCTCTGCCTGGCCATCCCAATTCCTGGCAAGTTCTATTGCTTTATCGATCTCCTGGCGCTTTTTCGTATCATCCTGGGCTATGATTCCATAAGAAAGAAGGCCGCGCATCCCACATTCTTTACAAGCTTTAGCTACCTCATCCATAAAAAAGTACATATCGGCAAAGCCGGTAACTCCGGACTTAATTAGCTCTTGCATACCTAAAAGAGCCCCCCAATATACGTCTTCTGATGTTAGCTTCTCCTCTATCGGCCATATCTTCTCCTCTAACCAACTTTTAAGGGGCAAATCATCAGCATAACCTCTAAACAGGGTCATAGCCAAGTGAGTATGGGCGTTAATAAATCCAGGCAGTATGGCCTTTTTGTTGGCTCCATCCAATAACTTATCATACTGGTGAGGAACTAACCTATCAGTAGTACCTATCTTTTTAATCTTCCCATCCTCAATTAGAATCGCTTGGCTGGATGAATTTTGTTTATTGGTTAGCGTGGGGATAAAAAAATTTTTCAAAAATATTTTCATTTAACTTTATTCTTTCTACCTCTTTTTTCACACCAAAATTTTACATAAAGGCTGATAGAAATGCAAATTCAATTTATAAGTGTATTAAAAACTATCCCCGCAAGGCAAACCACTCCAGCACCTACTTGCTAAGCAAGTAGGTGCTGGACTTGACAAAAATAAAATATGTGCTATTATTTGAAACGTCACTCGAGGTAAAATTATGGTCAATAAAACTGAAGTAGAAATACAAAAGATGGAATTTCTAGCTACGACTTCAACTTTGAGTGATTTTTATTTTAGCTTTTGGTGGTTTAGTTACGCTTAATCGTTAGCACCTTAAAAAGTGCTACTGATTAAGTTGGTTTAGACTGTGGATTTACTCCGCGGTCTTTTTCTATTTTTGGGAAAGTAAAAAGTGTTATTAGCTTTAGTGCAGATTTATGAGCTCAACTAAATGTCAACCAAAATTATCGAGAGGTGATTTAAATGAACCATTTCACGCGATTTAAAGCGATAGGTGATCGGGTTTGGCCCAACCGACACCTCCAATTTAACCAAATCGGATCTGGCTTTTACTAAAAAGAACCTGTCTGGGTTAAGTCCTAGTAATTCTTATCCTATCATTAAAGAAGTTGACCTGGGGAATAAAGATCCTTTCCATATTTACAAGAAACTCCACCCACACTTTGCCAATTGCTTCATATTGGAAAGCCTAGCCGGCCCAAAGGAACTAGCTCGCTACACTTTCCTAGGCTTTGATCCACATATGATACTTACTTTGGATGATGAGATCTTTAGAGTAGATGGAAAGTTGGTTGCAAGATCCAGCCGTCCTCTGGATTATTTGAAAACCTTTCTCTCCTCCTATCCGGTAAATTCGAAACTAGCCGGATACAAATATATCGGCGGTTTAGTAGGGTATATAAGCTACGATTTTATTCGCTATTTAGAAGACCTTCCATTAAAGACCGGGAAGCGTGAGTTTCCGGATCTCCACATGGGGCTTTTCCTTGATGGCCTGATCCACAGCTTCCCCCATAATAAATACATCTACTTTTCATACGGCCGGGACCGATCGGATATGCTTTTAGAAATCCTAAATGAGAAAAAAGCCTCACCCACTAAGGAATTCAACTTAAGGAGTTTAAAGTCCGATACCACAAGGCAAGATTTCATCAGGATGGTTACCAAGGCCAAAGATTATATCCTATCCGGAGATATCTATCAGGTAGTTCTTTCCAAAAAACTAAAAGGGCATTTTTCAGGTGATGCCTTTGGGGTTTACGAACTCCTGCGGGAAATAAACCCATCACCCTATATGTACCACTTAAAATTCGGAGATACTGTGATACTAGGTTCCAGCCCGGAGATGCTCGTAGAAGTAAAAAATAAAGTGGTATCCACTTATCCTATAGCGGGAACCCGGCCGGCGGGAACAAATCAAAAAGAACGCAAGATTTATAGTAAGGAGCTAATCAGCGACCAGAAGGAGCTGGCTGAGCACAATATGCTGGTGGATTTAGCCAGAAATGACCTAGGTCGGATTGCCAAATACGGCAGCGTCCATCTACCGGAATATCTGAAGGTAAAAAAGTTCAGTCACGTGCAGCACATCGTTTCCAAGGTAGTGGGAGAGCTTAAAGAGGGAAAAGGAGCACTGGACGCTTTAGGGGCTATGTTCCCGGCCGGCACGGTTTCCGGAGCACCTAAAGTAAGGGCGATGGAGATAATAGATGAGCTGGAGATTAGTCCTCGCGGTCCTTACGCTGGGGCAGTCGGTTATTTCTCCCTGAATGGCAATTTAGATACCTGTATAGCGATCAGGACTATATTCGCAAAGAGACAGAACATTTACCTGCAAGCCGGGGCAGGGATAGTGGCCGACTCAGTAGGTGCTAGAGAATGGAAAGAAACAGACCACAAACTAGAGGCGGTAAAGAAGGCTTTGCGGCTAGGAGATAACCAGTGTTAGCCAAAAGTAAGGATTCGATTTTAGTGCTCGATAATTACGATTCATTCACTTATAACCTAGTCCAATATCTAGGCGAACTGGGTGCTGAGCCGTTAGTCTATAGAAATGACAAAATCAAGGTGACCCAAGTAAAAAACCTAGATATAGAAGCTATCGTCATTTCGCCTGGACCAGGTACACCCGAGAGCCCACGTTACTTTGGTATATGCATGAATGTTTTAAAAAACCTCTCCACCTCTGTCCCTACTTTGGGAGTTTGCTTAGGGCATCAGGGGATTGGAGTGGCTTTTGGTGCCTCCATTATTCAAGCTGCTAGTTTATTTCACGGTAAAGCCACTCCTGTTTATCACCGCGGCGTGGGAATCTTTGAGGGTGTCCCCAACGGCTTCATGGGGGCAAGATACCATTCTTTGACCTTGGATCCAGCCACCATACCCGAAGAACTTAAGGTAACCGCTGAAACCGAAGACGGTGAAATAATGGGTATCCAACACCGAGAGTATCCCATCTACGGAATTCAGTTCCATCCCGAATCTATACTTACCGAGCACGGAAAAAAGATCCTCAATAATTTCCTAAATACCTATAGGGGGCAAACATGCAGGCAATGAGAGATGCTATTAAACAAATTGCAGCCGGTAAGGATTTAACCAGTAAGCAAGCAGCAGAGGCAATGAATGAACTTATGAGCGGAGGTTGTCCCGATCTTTTTATCAGTGCTTTTCTTATGGGGCTAAAACTTAAGGGAGAAAGCATTCAAGAAATTACCGCTTTAGCGAAAGTAATGCGAGAAAAAAGCATTAGAATAAATCCCCGGCTAAAAAGCGAGCTGGTCGATGTATGCGGAACAGGAGGAGCAAGCCTTAAGACCTTTAATATCTCTACCATAAGCGCCTTTGTAATCGCCGGGGCGGGATGTCATGTAGCCAAACACGGTAACCGTAGCCATACCTCAAAGAGTGGAAGCGCCGATCTACTGGAAGCTTTGGGGGCTAATTTGAATGCTGACTCCAAAACCATCCAATCTGCAATCGAGGAAATAGGAATAGGTTTTTTATACGCACCTAATTTGCATCCGGCTATGAAATATGCTGTTCCCACTAGGAAAGCTTTGAAAATTAGAACTGTATTTAACATTTTAGGCCCCCTCACCAATCCGGCCCGAGCAACCTGCCATCTAATGGGGGTCTTTGATCCTGAATTGGTGAATAAATTTCCCCAAGTTTTAAAAAATCTAGGAGTCAAGCGCTGTTTAGTAGCACACGGAGCGGGGGGTATGGACGAGATTTCTACCTTAGGGAAAACTTATTTGGGTGAGTTAAAAGAGAGTAAAATAAGACACTACTCTATCCGTCCTCAACAATACGGATTTAATCCACCAAACCTTGAGCTGATTAAAAATATTCCTCCCCAACAGAGTGCGCAATTAGCAACAAGAATTCTGAAAAATGAGTTAAAAGACGGGCGATTGGAAATTGTATTACTTAACGCCGGTGCAGGTATATATACGACCGGAAAAGCATCATCTATAGAAGAAGGTATTCAACTAGCGGAGGAAAGCATCAAAAGCGGCGCCGCTTATCGTAAATTGATGCAATTTATAGAAAAAACGGGAGGAAAGCTTAAGGTATGATTTTTACCCATCCCTTTTGCAAAACATATGAACAAAGATTGGTTAGATAAGTTGACCCAGGCAGCACTGGAAAGGGTAAAAAGCGATTATTACAAGTATGATCAGGGGGCCAGGGGGAGTCATAACTCATTTACCGATGCTATCGGCAATAGCTCATCAAACTCCATTATTGCCGAGCTAAAGCCTGCCTCTCCCTCCGAAGGTAGTCTTTTTGAGGCCACTAATTTAACCGTAGATGATTGGGTTAAGTTATTTGCCGAAAGTGGAGCCACCGGAATTTCAGTTTTAACTGAGCCCCGCTATTTTAAGGGATCTCTAGCCAATTTAGCCAAAGCTGCTAAATCCGGTTTGCCAATTTTAATGAAAGATTTCCTAGTTGATCCCATACAGCTTGAAGCGGCCAAAAAGGCGGGGGCAGATGCAGTGCTTTTTATCCAGGCTCTGTTTGAGCGGGGGCTTACTAATTTTAGCTTGGACGAAGGCATAAAGTATGCTCACCGATTGGGCCTGGAGGTCTTATTAGAGGTAGCTTCCACAAAGGAGTACGAAAGAGCATTAAAAACTGAGGCAGATATGATCGGTATCAATAACCGAGATTTGAAGACCTTACAAGTAAATTTGGCCACTACAATTCATATTTTAGAACACATGGGAAAAGATAGAATCGTTTGGTCACTGAGCGGAATATCCGACTTTTCAGATATCAGATATCTTAAAAGCGTAGAGGTGGACGCCTTTTTGGTGGGCACATCTTTAATGAAATCAAACCATCCAGGTACCAAACTGACCGAGTTAAGGGAGGTTTAGATGGTCAAGGTAAAGATCTGCGGCCTTACCAGTAAACAGGACCTAAAGATCGCACAGGGTGCGGACGCACAAGGGTTTATTGTAAACACTCCCCAATCCAGCCGAAATATCGAACTTAAGCTAGCCAAAAAATTGGTACACCTACTGGCTCCTTTCTCTCATTCGGTCCTGGTAACCACGACTTCCAATCCAGCCACCTTAAGAAATATGGTGGCTCAGGTAGGACCGGATGCTCTGCAAGTCCACTGCGAGCTTGACCCAAATCAGATTACAACCATCAGCAGGTCTATTGGTAATAATTTAAAGGTTTACTCCCTACTTTCTATCTCCAATGACTTTACCCACCTGAAAAAGCGGGCCAAAAAATTGGCATCTGCACCTATTGACGCCCTGTTGTTAGATACTGCAGTGAAAAACAAAATTGGAGGCACTGGCCGTGTCCATGACTGGCATATCAGTAGGAAGATCCGCGATTTTATTTACCCTTTCCCGGTAATTCTAGCCGGAGGGATAACTCCAGAGAATGTCACAAAAGCTATTCAAACCGTTCGCCCTTACGGAATTGACGTGGCTTCAGGCGTGGAAACAAATGGTCCAAAATCCAGGGCAAAAGTGGATAAACTACTAAGGAAGGTGAGAAGCGATGCAATTGAGTGAATACCCCATTAAAGGAAAGTACAAAAAGTTTGGGGGAAGCTACGTGCCGGAGATTTTAATACCGGCGCTTTCTGAACTGGAAAAACTTTATCTAAGAATAAGGGACGAAGATGAGTTTCAAAGGACTTTGAATCAATACAACCTCGATTACGGCGGCCGGCCTACTCCTCTTTACTACGCAAAAAGGCTGTCCGGTCAAACTGGAGGAGCTAAAATTTATCTTAAAAGGGAGGATCTGGTGCACGGAGGAGCCCATAAGTTCAATAACGTAATGGGACAGGCCTTGCTAGCCAGGAAGTTGGGAAAGAAGAGAATAATCTGTGAGACGGGGGCCGGTCAACATGGAGTGGCCACCGCCCTGGCCGGGGCGGTATTGGGAATGGAAACCGAGGTCTACATGGGAGCTGTAGATGCAAAACGACAAGAGCCAAATCTGTTTAGAATGCAGCTTATGGGGACAAAGGTAAATATCGTGGAAAGCGGCAGCCAAACACTAAAAGACGCTATAAACGAGGCTTTAAGAGACTGGGCTACTAACGTTAAGGATACTTACTATCTGATAGGTTCTGTAGTGGGACCCCATCCCTATCCTATGATAGTGCGTGATTTCCAGCGGATAATAGGAGATGAGATCAAAAGTCAGATAATGAAAAAAGAAGAAAAGAAACCTAGATGGTTGGTAGCTTGCGTAGGAGGGGGGAGCAACGCCATGGGCACCTTCTATCCATTTGTAGACGATCTGGAGGTAGAATTTCTAGGTGTGGAAGCAGGGGGCAACGGTCAGGGCAGGGGAGCTGCTTCTCTGGTGGAGGGACAGGTAGGGGTACTTCACGGGGCCAAATCTTATCTTTTGCAAGATAAGTGGGGACAGATTGAAGAGACCGAATCAATCGCAGCCGGACTTGACTATCCCGGAGTGGGACCGGAACATGCTCTGTTGAAAGAGACCGGAAGGGCAAAATACATCACGGTTTCTGATCAAGAAGCCCTTCAAGGTTTTAAAACGCTTTCGGTAACTGAAGGGATTATACCCGCTTTAGAATCCGCTCACGCCGTATATGCAGGAACAAGAATTGCTCAAAAACTATCCTCTGACCAGATAGTAGTAATTACCGTTTCCGGACGCGGAGATAAAGATTTAACTACGGTGAGGAGATACACCAACCATGAACAGGATAAAAAGTAAGTTTAAAACTTTAAGCAATAGAAATGAAGGAGCTTTAATAACCTACTTAATGGCCGGAGATCCTGATGAGCAGCTAACCGTTGATTACATCCGGGCACTAGTCAAAGGGGGAGCGGACTTAATAGAGCTGGGAGTGCCCTTCTCCGATCCGGTAGCCGACGGACCTACTATTCAAGAGGCAGAAGTAAGGGCTTTAAAATCCGGTACTACTTTGGACTCAGTATTTAAAATCGTAGGATTAATCAGGGAAAATTCCCAAATTCCACTGGTTTTGATGAGCTACTACAACCCGATATTTAGATTAGGGGACCAAAAGTTCATAAAGAGGTGTAAAAAAAGCGGTGTAGATGGGTTGATAATCCCGGATCTACCTTTGGAAGAAGCCGGTGAATATACTGAATTATGTAAAAAATATTCAATAGATACCATCTTTTTGGTTACTCCGGAGACCGACCAGAAGAGATTTAAATTGATTGCCCAATCCACAACGGGATTTCTCTACTTGGTAGCAAGATATGGTACCACCGGAGCAAAGAAACGATTGGGGAAAATAACCGGGGCGATGATAGAGCGGTTCCTTTCCCTTCTGGGCCGGAAAGTTCCCCTGGCGGTAGGGTTTGGACTTTCCAAAAAAGAGCATATCCAAGAAGTGATGAAATATGGAGCCGATGGGGCGATAGTAGGATCGTGCATAGTTAAAAAAATTGCTGCCGGCGTCCGCCCGCAGGATTTAGTGGAGTTTATCCACACACTAAAGGAGGGCACTAAACGCATGCAGGGTGATCTTGAATGCTCATAGCTTTTCAAGGTGAATACGGAGCTTATAGTGAACAGGCCATCTACAAAAAATTCAAAAATGAGCCCCAGGTTATGCCTTGTGAATCACTGAATCTGATTTTTGAAAAGGTAAGTACAAAAGAAGTTGATTGTGGGGTGATCCCGGTAGAAAATTCCATAGGGGGAAGCATTGATGAAACCTATGACTTACTTTTATCCAATAGATTGATCATAACCGGAGAAATATACTTAACTATCAAACACTGCTTATTGGCCAATCCGGAAAGCGAGCTTAAAGATATCAAATACGTCTATTCCCACCCCCAGGCGCTCAAGCAGTGCACGCGGTTTCTATCCAAGCTTGGGGTCACAAAACAGGCTACTTACGACACCGCGGGATCAGCCAAGATGATAAAAAAAAGAGGTAGAAAAGAAGAAGCAGCTATCGCCTCAAAAGTTGCAGCAAAGCACTACGGTCTTACGGTTTTAAAGGAGGGAATAGAATCTTTTGCCAACAATCAGACCAGATTCTTAGTTCTCTCCAAAGAAGAGATAAATCAAAAAAAGTCAGCCAAAAAGGACTATAAAAGTTCCATTATCTTTGAAGCAGCTGACACACCCGGTTCCCTCTACAAATCTCTTGGTTTTTTTGCAGCTAAAAACATAAATCTTACCTTGCTCCAATCCCGTCCAATCAAAGGAGCAAACTGGAAATATCTTTTTTATCTGGATTTTGAAGGACATGTTGAAGACCCGCCGGTAAGAGAGGTCCTGCAGGAGCTAAAAAATTCCACCATCTCCTGTAAGATATTGGGATCGTATCCAAGAGATAAGGCCCAAATAATCTAAGCAGCTAGTCGAGAAGTCCCCATCTCTAATTCCTTGTTTCAAATTTGCGGTCTTTTGATAAATGTCCTGCTTTTAGCTTATGTACTTGCAGTGTGGATAGATTAGAAATAATTAAGCTGGCTGCAGATACCAGACGCGAAGATTACCAATATCTATCCTTAGAATACTCTCTCTAACGAGGGGGAAGATAGATGAAGCTGAATACGCCGATGCTTGGGCTCACCAATGTGTTTGATAACATAAGCTGGTTTAAAGGATACGGGATCTATGCTGAACATGTGGATTTGTCCAAAAGCCCAAAAATGTATAATGTATTAGGGAAACGGGCAGAAGAAATACTAGGGAGAAATTGCCACCGTTAAATTATGAAAATAAGCTAAAACCGAGAGAGAAACTGTTTTTCTGATAAGCGATGGTTAAATGGAAATCAGTCCAAATTTAGTAAAGGAGTGTGGTTAGAAATGAAGGTCCGAACGCGGCGGCTGACGGTCTTTTTATTCTTACTTGCTTTTTTCGTCATAACTCCGGCAGCAATGACCCAAGTTTACTCTCAATGTGGGTATAATAGTTCGCTTCCCGGTCCTTTTGCGACTTTAAATACAAACAAGAAAGTGTACGCATCCGGAGAGGAGATTACCCTCAAACTCTCCAAGCTTAAAAACTGTAATTTCCAGGTAGAGCAAATCTACATCCAACGCCGCTATCCCTATTCAAAGGCGGTTCCCGTAGTAGAAACCGTTTACCACCAATATCTTTCTCATATAATCGCACCTGAGAAGTCATGGACCTGGAAATGGAATCAACTAAATAACCGGGGTAGACAGGTCTCACCGAGTCAATATTTATTGACAATAAAAACCAGATGCTGCGGTACTTATAGCACCAACTTTACCATCTCCATACCACTACCTTCTGATCAGCCCTGCGTGCCATCTTACCGACCACACAGAGCTTGTTGCTGGCCATATTACGGGCGGTGCTGGCCTTACTTTTCCCCTTCTCGATCTCAATATTTCCCTCCCACCCAACCGGAGGTTGAGAAACCACAGGCCAAAGAGGAGAAGATAAAGGCTGTATGGTATCTAGGGTGGTCTCAAGATAGCTATCTTGAGACCACTGTAACAGATGATCTTGAGCAAATTCAATCAAGGCTTTGTCCCACCCATATTGGGATTATTGCAACTATTTACCAAAACAACCAAAGTTCCACAGATCCCCATCGTGATCCTCAAAGAACCGTATCGGATGAAACCCTGCGTCAGATAATCTCCCAGATTCACCGAATGGGAAGGGGAGTAATATTGCTTACTCCCCTTGTCTCCGACGATGGAACCTGGGAAGGGGAGATTTTACCCCAAGAGATAGGAACATGGTTTGACAACTGGGGGGAAATCCTAACCCATTATGCCAAACTAGCTGAGGAAACTGGAGTAGAAGTTCTGCTAGTTGGATCTCAGTTAGTTACTTTACGTACCCAAACAGAGGCTTGGGAAAAAGTAATAAACTCTGTTCGTAGCCGCTATCACGGCAAACTCAGCTACTTGGCCAACTTCTGGGCCAACCGCAATGAATATCAGCAAGTTTTCGATATGAGTCAATGGGAGAGCCTGGATTATATTGGAATAGCAGGGTACTTCGAACTTACCCAAAGTGCTGACCCCTCTTTAGATACCCTTAGAGCGGCTTGGCAAGACGATCGCAATGGACAAAACATCCTAGAAGATCTAGAAAGATTAAATGATAAATATAAAAAACCTATAGCCTTTTGGCAAATGGGATACCGGAGCGTAAACGGTACCAATATCTATCCCTGGGACACTCTAAATGAAGGGGTATTAGATGAAGATGAGCAAGCCGATGCTTGGACCGCTTTTTTCGATGTATTTATGGATAACGAGTGGTTTAAAGGATATGGGGTCTATACTGAAAGGGTAGGATTGCCAAAAAGTCCCAAGGGATATACAGTGCTAGAGAAATCAGTCGAGAAGGTGCTGGAGGAGCAAAATTGCCTACAGGAGTGAAGTTGAGTCAAGGTGATGAATTCATTTTAGAAATACTTTTTGATGGAGAAATTCGTCCGGTTGACATTTTTTCAAAAATTTGTGAAAATTCTCTTTGACCAGTAAGCTGGGTGGATCTGAAGGTTAAGAGAAAAAATAATATGGTTCTTCTTCGCCCAGCACTTTCTTCCTCAAGAAGATAGTGCTAAGTAGCGCAGTCAAGATGGTCCCGTCGTCTAGTGGCCTAGGATCTCGGGCTCTCATCCCGGAGACAGGGGTTCAAATCCCCTCGGGACCGCCAGTTTTATACAGC
>CAYUCE010000018.1:0-34035 GCA_964443275.1 uncultured Thermotogae bacterium
CGGCTCTGATACCTGGGCTACTTCCGCTTGCCTGGGTAAAGCCATTAAAAAACTTCCTTCCTATGATCTAATTATATGTGGGGAGAAGACGGTGGATGGAGACACCGGCCAGGTGGGACCGGAGGTGGCCGAGTATTTGTCCGTTCCTCATATAGCTTATGTTTCCAAAATCGGGGAGAGAGCAGCCGATTACTTAAAAGCCGAGGCTCAAGCTTGGGGTAAAGTTTTTGTAAAGAAGCTGAGCCTGCCCGGCCTGATAACGGTGACTAAAGATTTAAACGAACCACGTCTTCCTTCTTTTAAGGACAAGATGAAGGCTAGAAATGCGAACATTAACCAATGGGGGATGGAAGATATCGGTGGGGATCCGGAAGATTTTGGAATCAAGGGATCTCCTACCCGGGTGGCCAATACAGAGGTTCCCCCTCCTTTGAAGCGAGAAACCCAAATTTTTAGAGACCGGCCGTCAAAAGCAGCCGGTAAGCTCCTAAAAGAATTAAAAAAGAGGGTGATTAGTTAGATGGGACCTATCCTAGTATTTGCGGAAACCAGGGGTGGCGAAATACATCCGGTGACTTATGAGCTATTGGGCAAAGGAAGAGAGCTGGCGGAAAAGCTGGAAGCCAAACTGGCGGTCCTTCTTTTAGCAGGTGAGGGGATAGACCCTCAGGAATTGATATATCGGGGGGCGGATAAAGTCTTCTTCCAACAGGACGAACGATTCCAGATACCGGATGAAATAATTTACAAGGATGCAGCCCTAAATTTAGTACAGGAGATCCAGTCTCCCATCTTCCTGATCGGTGCCACTCATTTTGGAAGATCCTTGGCCCCACGGATAGCTATGGCCCTACATGCAGGATTAACTGCCGATTGTATTGATCTGCGGATTGACAAAGAGGGCAATTTCCTGCAGATCAGGCCGGCTTTTAGCGGCAATATCCTGGCCCATATAAAAACCAGGACCAAACCTCAAATGGCTACCGTTCGGTACAAAGAAATGCCGGAAGCAGCTAGAGATACTAGCCGGCAAGGAGAGATAATCAAAAAAGAATACGATTTACCTGATCAAGTCACCGGAATAGAGGTTATCAAGGAGCTGGACAAATCGGGGGTTAACTTGCCGGAAGCGGAAGTGATTGTGTCCGGTGGGAGGGGGCTTAAAAGTAAGGAAGATTTTAAGTTACTAAGTGAGCTGGCCGAACTATTGGGAGCTCAAGTAGGCTCCAGCCGGCCTCTAGTGGATGAAGGATGGATTAACCGTGATCATCAAGTGGGTTACAGCGGGAACCGGGTTACACCCAAAATTTATATAGCTTGTGGTATATCCGGACAGGCCCAGCACTTAGCGGGGATGAAGGATTCGGCCATAATTATGGCCATAAATAAGGACCCTTCAGCTCCCATATTTGAATACTCAGATTATGGTATCGTGGGAGACCTATACGAAGTAGTACCTGAACTTATAAAAAAATTAAGGGAGGAGAAAATTGGATCGAAAACTAGTTAAAGAACTTATTTCCATTACCGGGGAAGACTGGGTGGTTACCCAACCCGAACAGCTAAAAAATTACATAAATGATGAAACTCCCCGGCCAGCTGCCCCACAGGCTAGTGAGGATGTAATACTTATAAAGCCAGAAAACTCTGGACAGATAGCGAGCATCTTAAAGCTAGCAAATCGGAAAGAAATTCCAGTAATCCCTCGAGGTGGGGGTACCGGGCTTTGTGGAGGAGCTATAGCTACCGCACCCAGCGTTATCCTTTCCCTAGAGCGATTAAATAAAATTATTGAACTAGATGAAGCCAACATGATGATTACTTCCCAAGCAGGAGTAACTTTAGACGCATTATTTGACCGAGTAGAGGAAACTGAAGATCTATTCTTCCCTCCTCACCCGGGGGACGTGGGAGCACAGGTCGGTGGGTTGGTAGCAGCCAATGCCGGTGGAGCTCGAGCAGTGACTTATGGAGTGATCAGAAATTACGTTAAAGGGATGAAAGTGGTTCTACCTACCGGAGAGGAGATAAAACTGGGAGGTAAGGTGCTTAAAAATAACACCGGTTATGATTTGATGCATCTTTTAATAGGTAGCGAAGGGACCCTGGGGATAATAACTGAAGTTACTCTTAGGCTTTATCCAAAACCTAAAGAAAGCGCCACCTTGGTTATCTCCTATCCAGATCGTCATCGAGCCATTGCTACTGTACCGGCTCTTCTTAAGGAAGGTATAATGCCTCTGGCCGTGGAATATGTGGAAAAGGACTTAATTGAAGAGTCGGCCGATCATCTGGGTAAAAAATGGCCGGCAAAAGAAGGAGAAGCCTTTTTAATTATCATAATAACCGGTAACTATGAAGAGGAACTTTATTCACTAGGAGAAGCCATATCTGCTATCAGTGAGGAAAATGATAATTTAGATATTCTGTTTGCCGCCAGAAGACAGGAGCAGGATAATATCTTAGATATTAGGAGTAACATCTATACGGCCTTGGAAGAAGATACCGCTGATATACTGGACGTTACCGTACCCCCGGCCGGTATCGGAAAGCTAATGGATAGAATAGATGCCATAGGCCAAGAAGTTGGGACCCATATTCCCATGTACGGACATGCTGCCGATGGAAACCTGCATCCACATATTATGAAGGTAAATGGAGAAACTCCCCATTATTTTGAAGAAGCCAAAGAGAGGATTTATAAAGAAACTATTGAACTAGGAGGGGTAATAACTGGTGAGCACGGGGTAGGTAGCACCCGAGTCAAAAACTTATCTTTAATGCATGGTCAAAAAGAGATAGGATTGATGAAAGGGATAAAGAGAGTTTTTGACCCCAATGGCATACTAAATCCCGGCAAAGTGGTGGGAGATTTGCTTTTTCGAGATTGAGGCATCAAGATACGATATCTAGCTCATGGTCATTTTCGTCCCATGCTTTGAGGTTAATTCCCATACTCCTTAACTCTCGCACCAATACCTTAAATGACTCGGGCAGGCCGCATCTAGGAAATTCCTCGTCTTTGAGGATGGCTTTATAAAGCTGGACCCTGCCCCTGGTATCATCTGACTTTAAGGTGAGCATCTCCTGTAAGGTACTGGCTGCACCGTAAGCCTCCAGGGCCCAAATTTCCATCTCCCCTAACCTTTGACCCCCGAATTGGGCTTTGCCACCCAGAGGCTGCTGAGTGGTGAGCGAATAGGGTCCGGTCGAACGGGCATGCAGTTTTTCATCCGCAATATGTTCTAGTTTCATTATATACATATTCCCTACTGCCACCGGGTGATCAAAGGGCTGACCGGTTCTACCATCTCGCAAGGTTACTTTGCCATCACCAAAGTCACCAGCATCCAGACCTTTTTCCACTCTAACTTTGGTTAACTCTTTCAAGATTTCCTCCTCTTCTGCCCCTTCAAAGACGGGAGTGGCTACCTTCACTTCTTTAAGTTGGGCCAGCCATCCTAAATGGGTTTCAAGAACCTGACCTAAGTTCATCCGAGAAGGAACACTTAATGGGTTAAGTAATATATCTAGTGGAGTACCGTCCGGCAAGAAAGGCATCTCTTCCTCGGGCAAAATCTTGGCAATTACTCCTTTGTTCCCGTGCCTTCCGGACAATTTATCCCCTACGGAGATTTTCTTTCTTTGGGCAACATATACCTTAACTAGTTCACTTACCCCGGTATCTAGCTCCGGTTCGTTTTCTTTGGTAAATTTCTTGACTTTAATTACCTTACTACCTTCCGGGGTAGGAGGAAGGCGCATAGAGCTGTCCTTTACGTTTCGGGCCCTTTCCCCAAATATAGACCGGAATATACGCTCCTCTGGAGTTGGTTCGCTCTCTCCGCGGGGAGTTATCTTACCTACTAGGATATCACCGGTTCCCACCTCGGTTCCCACCCTAACTATCCCGTCCTCGTCCAGATTTTTTAGCTCTTCCTTGCTGATTCCGGGAATATCGGAGGTAATTTCCTCCGGTCCCAGTTTAGTTTCCTCAGCCTTAATTTCATATTCCTGAATATGAATGGAATCGAGTACATCCTCCTTGACCAACCTCTCGCTGATAACTATTGCATCCTCATAGTTATAACCTTCATAGGGAATAAAACCTACCATTAAGTTAGCTCCCAAAGCCAATTCTCCCTGATCGCAGGCCGGCCCGTCGGCTAAAACGTCTCCTTTTTGGACTTTGTCCCCCCTACAAACGATAGGCTTTTGGTGAACCAAGGTATCCTGATTGGACCGCTCAAAAGTAACTAGGTCGTACTTATCCTCCTTTCCCTCCTCATTTATAATCACGATTTGATTTGCAGTTACCCTTTTCACCCTACCTTCTCTTTGGGCAATAACCAACAGTCCTGAATCCCTGGCCGTCCTTTCCTCCATTCCGGTCCCTACATAGGGACTTTGCGTCTTCAAAAGAGGCATAGCTTGACGCTGCATGTTAGCCCCCATCAAAGCACGGTTTGAATCATCATGCTCTAAGAAAGGAATCAAAGAAGCGGACACTCCCACTAGGGCTTTTGGAGAAACCTCCACGTAATCAACTTCCTCCGGAGCTACCAAACGAAGCTCCTCCTCTCCGGTCCTTATTTCTACCCTTTCGGCTTGGATATAACCTTCATCGTCCATTTTTATGGTGGCCGGGGCAATGTTATGCTCTTGCTCTTCATCGGCCATTAAATAGTCTATTTGATCCGTTACCCTCCCCTCTTCCACTTTTCTATAGGGAGCTTCCAAGAATCCAAAATCGTTAACTCGGGCGTAGTTAGCCATGGAAGTTATCAGGCCTATATTTTGACCTTCCGGGGTCTCTATCGGACATATTCTGTCATAGTGGGAAGAATGCACATCCCGTACATCCAAGCCCGCCCTGCGCTTGCTTAATCCGCCTCCTAATGCGTTGAGTCGCCTTTTATGGGTAAGCTCCGCTAGAGGGTTTGACTGCTCCATAAACTGGGACATGCGACCGGTGTAAAACAACCTATTCAAAGAGCTCTGTACCACTCGGGCTGAGACTAAGCTTCTAAGACCCCCGGAGTCATCCAGAGAGTACTTGCCTAGCTTGTCCCGGGTTATCCTTTCCATTCTTTTCAGTCCCCCGCGCAGGCCATCTCTTATTGTATCACCAGGAGTCTTTATATGCTTGTTGGCTAAATGATCTTTATCGTCAAGCAGATTTTCATTAGCTGGTACTTTTAGCAACCGGTCTAAGGTGTGAATTATATCAGCAGATTCTAATACGGTTTCTTTACTTTCGTTTTGTTTCAGCTTCTTGTTTATCATAAACCGTCCTACTTGAGATAAATAGTAGCGATCGGAGTTAAAATAGAGTTGTTCAAAGTATTCTTGAGCACGGGAGCTGGGAGCTCTATCAGTTGCTCTAAGCTTTTTGTAAATTAGCTTTATGGCATCTTCACGGGATTCAACCGTGTCTTTATCCAGGCTATTTTGAATATATTTATTGATTAAGCGGACTTGGCTGGGCTTTGCCTTAACCACCTCATCCAACACCTCAGCAGTTATTTCCTCGCCCTCCTCAAGAATTACCGTTGAGTTTTTTTGAATCCTCTCACTTACCTTGTAACCGATATAATTTTCTAACTTCTCTTTCTTGACCGGATTTAAGGTAAATTGATAGCGCTTTATTATCTCCTTTTCACTCCATCCCAATGCTTTAAGGAGGGTAGTAACCGGTATTTTGCCTTTCCGGTCCAAACTGCATATAATTCTCTCCCTTTTGCTATTTAAGTTAAGTTCCAACCAAGCACCGAATTCAGGTAGGATATGAGCGCGGTACTCCCCCGGTGATTCTTGTGTAAAGTAAACCCCGGGTGATCTGGTAAGCTGATTCACAATCACGTTCTCCGATCCGTTTATGATGAAAGTGCCTCTTTCGGTCATAACCGGAATTTCCGCCAAAAAAAGCTCTTCTTCCTTTAAGACTTTACCACCCCCTACTAACCTTCCTTCAACCACTAACGGATAGGCATAGGTTAAGTTTTTATCTCGACAGTCACTCTTGCCGGTGTGGGGCTCTTCTAAATGAGGATCAGCCAGCTCCAAGGCCAGCGCTTCCTGATCATCCTTTTTACCACTTCGGATGGGAGAAATTTCCTCAAAAAGCTCTTCTATTCCCTTATCTATAAAACGCCTGTAGGACTCAATCTGATTGGCCAAAAGATAAGGAAGGTCCATTACCTCTTTGAGCTTACCGTAGGATATTCTTTTATTATTCATAATATTAGGTTTGGTTTTAAAAAGGGTAATTTTATTCTAGCAAAGCCGGCGATTTCAGTCTTGCTTATTAATGGCAAGTTACAGAATTCATCAACGCAGCTCCACCTCGGCTCCCAATTCCTCTAATTCCGCCACTATTTTATTTCCCTCTTCCTCATCTACTCCCTCTTTTATGGTAGAGGGCAAATCATCAACCAAAGATTTGCATTCCTTAAGACCCTTTCCGGTTATTTCCTTGACTTTTTTGATTACCGGTATCTTCTTCTGGCCCGGGTTGGTCAGCACTACGTCCAGAGTGGTTTTCTCCTCCGCTTGGGCCTCTTCACCTGGCGCAGCTTGGACTACGGTAGGGGCCCCAGCTTCAGCACTTACATTAAACCTCTCCTCTATCGATTCCACTAAATCCGCCAAATTCTTCACGCTCATCTGTTCAATTGATTCTAAAATTTCTTCTTTGGTCATCGTTTACTTTCCTCCCTTTTCCTTATTCTTCCGTACTTCATTTAGTCCGATTGCTAGCTTTTGTATAATTGCTTTTAAAGAAGTAGCAAGCTTTTGAATTGGACTGCGAGTGACAAAAACAAGTTGAGCTAAAAGCTCCTCTCGAGACGGTATACTGGCATATTTATAGACTTCATCCGCTTCCACTCGCTCTCGTTCAAAGATGCCACCTTTCAACTTAAACTCATCAAAATCCTTTGTTAACTTCTCTCCTATTTTGAAGGGAAGCACCGGGTCATCATATCCAAAGCAGATACCAATAGGGCCCTCCAACCAGTCCTCAATCTCCACCCCGCTTTCCCTGGCGGCAATTTTAGCCAGGGTATTTTTTATCACCTTATAATCCATCCCCTCCTTTGTTATCTCTTCCCGTAACTTTACCATCTGATTGGCATCCAGTCCTTTAAAATCAGTGAGGACTAAAGAGCTAGCCTTTTCCAACTGCTCTTTTAACCGGGCTACTTCCTCTTTTTTTCTCTCTCTGGTCATTACCAATAAAACCAACTCCCAAGTTTAGGTACTAGGTCTTAGGTATTAGGATTTAGTTAAAGACTAACTTCTCCTGGCCCCATTTCCCTAATCCCTAAATCCCAAATCCTACAACATCTTACTTAAAGCTTCTTCTCGCACCTGATTAGGGTCGATTTTTATTCCCGGCCCCATAGTGGAGGAAATGACTACCCCTCTCAAGTACTTGCTTTTCACTTCTTCCGGCCTCTCCTCAAATACACTCATGGCAAAATCAATTAGATTTTCGTAAAGTTCATCACCGGAAAAAGAGCACTTCCCAAAAATCCCATGCAGGTTACCGTACTCATCAACTCTAAACTCCACTCTTCCCTTCTTGAGTTCCTCTACGGCCTTTCCGATATCCGAGGTGACCGTACCACTTTTGGGGCTGGGCATCATTCCTCTAGGGCCCAGAATTCGCCCTAATTTCCCCACAACTTCCATCATTTCGGGAGTAGCCACTACCTGGTCGAAATCCAGCCAACCTTCTTCTATCTTTTCAGCCAAATCAGCACCACCCACGTAATCAGCTCCGGCTTCCTCTGCTTTTTCAACATCAGCCCCTTTGACAAAAGCTAGGACGGTTACATCCTTACCGGTACCGTGAGTGAGCAAAGTGGTTCCCCGGATACGCTGCTCGGTCTTCTTGGGGTTTACTCCCAACTTGAAAGTTAACTCGCAGGATTCCGCAAAATTAGCGGTGCAAGAATCTTTTAGCTTCTGGATTCCCTCTTCAATTGAATATATCTTCTCTCTATCTATTTTTTCTCTAGTTTGTACATATCTTCTGCTTCTTTTGGATGGCATAATTTCCTTGAATTTTTTTACTAACCTGGATTTGTACTAGGATTCCCTAACCGGTCTCCACTATCTCTATACCCATATTCCTGGCTGTGCCTTTGATGATCTTCTCCGCCGATTCGATTTTGTAAGTGTTTAAGTCGGGGAGCTTCCGTTCTGCAATCCTCCTTAGCTGATCCTCGGTTATCTTACCTACCTTTAGCTTGTTTGGCTCACCCGACCCCGAGCCCACACCAGCTGCCTTCTTGATTAGTTCGGAGGCCGGTGGTTTTTTGACTACAAAATCAAAACTTTTGTCAGTATAGATTGTTATATCCACTGGTATCAATAAGCCCGGCTCCTCATCCTTGGTTGCTTCGTTAAACTTATTACAAAAGTCCATTATATTCACTTTGTGTTCACCTAACGCCGGACCTACCGGTGGTGCAGGGTCCGCCTTTCCAGCCGGTATCTGTAACTTCAGTTTCGCTTCAACTCTCCTAGCCATTTAATCACCTTTTTTACTTCATATACTTTATATAAATTTGATTTCCCTGGCCACCAATACAGGGAAATCATACCTTTTCAATGCCTTCAAACCCCAGCTTGACCGGTGTTTCACGCCCAAATATCTTTACCATCACCGTTACTTCTTCTTTTTCCTTGTCTATCTCTTTGACTTCACCGGTAAAATCGGCAAATGGACCTTCAACCACTTTCACTACTTCACCCACGTCGAAGTCCACTTCTATTTTCGGTCTTTCCGGTTTAGGCTCTTCCATTAAACCGGCCTTACGCTTGACCACCTTTATCTCATCCCCGGTTATGGGTTGAGGAGGAGAGCCCACAAATCGGCAGTTAAGCCCCTCAACCAGTTCTAAAACCTCTTCATCCATTACCATCTTTCCGAAGATATATCCCGGGAAAAGTCTTCGTTTTTCAATTTGCTGTACGGTAACTAATCTCTTATCCTTGTATTCCTTTATTTTGGTCATTCCAGCTACCGAGCTTATTATCTTGTCCTCCTTTTCCAGTAGATCACCTTCCTTCAATTTCATACCTTCTCGCAGTTTCACCAAATATTGGTTGGGAATAACCTCCGTCTTTACCTCTCCATCGCTTGCCCGCTCAAGCTTTATCTTCTTTACGTTATCCCGTTTTAGTATGCGACCGGAAACGGAAAGAGCAACCTCTTGATCTTCAGTCAGAGGGACCCCCCCTCTAATCTTTTCACCCTTTCTAATTCCTCTTCTTATCTTCTTATCCTGCGGTATTAAATACTCCTCTTCATTTCTGTTAGTCATCTCAACGATGACTCTTTGGAAAGACTCAATGGATAAGACTATTGTCTCATGCTCTATGTACCTAGGGGGTTTTCGAGCTATTAAGTCATCTTTTTCTATTCGTTCATTTGACTGGATAGCCAACTCGTAGTTATAAGGAACTCTATATTCTCCCGCTCTTCCGCTTCTGCTTTTGGAGGTGATCACTTCCTCAACCGGCACTAGAAAATGGGCTTTCCCATTGGCCTCAAACTTCTCCAGCTTTTCCTGCAGGTTAAGATGACCTACCCTCTTTTCAAGTTTCTCCTTTACTTTTAATTCACTTCCAGCATAAGTTTGAATAGCATACCATCTTTTGGGTCTTACCATTTTTGATCACTATTAAATAATATTAACAAACTAAGCTAGGCTCCTAGAAGATATCTTATTAATTGACTAAAAATCGCATCCAGTCCCCCCACATATATGGTTAGCACCACTACCATCAAAATCACCAAGATAGTTAAGGAAACTATCTCTTCTCGCGAAGGCCAGCTAATTTTATCAAACTCTGCCCGAACGTTCTTTAAGTATCTCTTAACTTTAATAAATATAGACATAATGGGATGCAAATCAAAGTTTTAAATTTACTCTTTCTACCGATAATTACTTAGTTGGCAGGCCCGGCAGGATTTGAACCCGCAACCTTCCGATTTGGAGTCGGATGCTCTGCCACTTGAGCTACGGGCCTGTGGCCGCTAAATTTATAAACTCCCCCTCGACTCTACACTTCCCGATGGATGGTGTGCTTCCGACACCATTTACAGTACTTTTTAAGCTCCAGCTTATCTTTCACATTACGGGGATTCTTAGTCGTATGATAGTTACGCCGCCTGCATTCGGTGCAAGCTAAAGTTACTTTAGTAGCTTCGGCCATTATTCTACAATCTTTGTTACTACCCCAGCTCCCACCGTCTTGCCCCCTTCCCGGATGGCAAACCTTACTCCCTCTTCCATGGCTATATGGTATAGGAGCTCACCTTTGATGGTAACATTATCTCCAGGCATTACCATCTCTACTCCATCCGGCAGATGTACGGTTCCGGTAACGTCGGTAGTCCTAAAGAAAAATTGTGGTTTGTAGCCATCAAAAAACGGGGTATGCCTTCCCCCTTCGTCTTTGCTTAATACATAGACTTCTCCTTCAAATTTGGTGTGGGGGGTGATCGTACCGGGAGCTGCTACAACCTGCCCTCTTTCCACTTCATCTTTCTTTACCCCTCTTAGCAGTATACCTACATTATCTCCAGCGATTGCATCATCCAAGGTCTTATTAAACATCTCCAAGCTGGTGGCCACCGTCTTCATTACCTCGTGGTGAAGTCCCACAATTTCAATCTCGGAACCGGGAGTTATCCTACCTCTATCCACCCGACCGGTAACCACAGTTCCTCTTCCCTTGATGCTGAAAATATCCTCTATGGACATCAAGAATGGTTTATCTGTATCTCTTTCCGGAAGCTCGAAGTAATCATCCATGGCTTCCAAAAGCTCCCATATTGGTTTTGCTGTATCTTCGTCCTCCGGGTTCTCCATAGCTTTCAAAGCAGAACCCCTAACAATAGGAATATCATCTCCAGGGAACTCATATTCGTTGAGAAGATCTCTTACCTCAACTTCCACTAATTCTATTAATTCCGGATCGTCTACCATGTCCGTTTTATTCAAAAAGACCACGATGCCGGGGACATTCACCTGCCTAGCCAGTAAAACGTGCTCACGGGTTTGAGGCATCGGACCGTCAGCCGCAGATACAACTAGGACCGCCCCATCCATCTGAGCCGCACCAGTAATCATATTCTTTACATAATCGGCGTGTCCGGGGCAATCGATATGAGCATAATGCCTATTTTCCGTCTCATACTCGATATGTCTAATAGCTATGGTGATACCTCGATCTCTTTCCTCGGGGGCATTATCGATGTCCCCGAACTCCCTTGGTTCGGCCCATCCCTTGTTAGCCAATACCTTAGTAATGGCTGAAGTCAGCACCGTCTTACCATGGTCAATATGCCCGATGGTTCCGATATTCATATGGGGTTTCGTTCTCTCAAAACGCTCTTTTGCCATCTTTTCCAAACCTCCTTACATATCTCTCATTATAAAATTGCTTGTTTTGTTGTTAAGAAATTCTTCCGTGCCTCAAAATATATGGCTTGAGCCCGCGGCCGGAATCGAACCGGCGACCTTCCCATTACCAGCGGGATGTTCTGCCGACTGAACTACACGGGCGTTGGAAACTAAAAAGGCCCAATACATTGTACTATCTTATTTCTTGATTAAAGTTAAAAGCTTTAGGGATTAATTCTCTGTAAACTAGAGTTTAACTAAAAAAACCCCCGCTGTCAACTCTATCTCCTAAACCAATGCTATCTTAGTTAACCACCCTCGTAGCTTATATTTTCACTGGTGGAGGGGGTGAGATTCGAACTCACGAAGGCTTCAGCCAGCAGATTTACAGTCTGCCCCGGTTGTCCGCTTCGGTACCCCTCCGAGAAATTCTCTTAAATTATACAATTTAACTTGCTTCGATTTCAAAAAACAATCCTTGGAGCCGACGGCCGGAGTCGAACCGGCAACCCCCTGCTTACAAGGCAAGTGCTCTGCCCATTGAGCTACGTCGGCACAGGCGATATTTTACTGGAAGGTTGCTAACCTGTCAAGCTTTCGGGATATCACCTGAAGTTTTGATATAAGTTTCCTGTATTCTTCAGCTATCTTGCTGCACTGCTTGCTTACCGTCGCCTTAATTAAACTTGAGCAGTGGGTAAATGGTCACCAATTGCCGATCCCTGATCATCTAATTTGGTGTAGGGTCTGCATTTAAGTAAAATCAAGCTAGATATTTATGACCCTGTTCTTACGTACAATTTATGTATCAACTCTACTCTCACTTGCTTACATTATCATATTATATCTAGCCGATACCTACCGAAAGGAATCTACATCTATAGTAGCCTTGATCTTTGTAGTTGGCATATTTGCGGTTGTCCCGGTTTCTCTCATCCACTCTATATTCCCACTTTTAAGTGAAATTAAATTAGAAAGTCACATCTTAAACATATTATTTAGAGATTACTTTCAAGCCGCATTTATTGAGGAATTGGTTAAGTCATTTTTCTTCTTAGGGCTGATCTCCCGACTAAAATACGAAGACTTCGCGGAAGTTATAGATGGGATCCTATATTTTGGGATATTGGGGGCAGGTTTTGCCGTTTTTGAGGACTTTTCCTACATTTTTCAAAATTCCTACCCTCCCTGGGAAGCGGGTGACTTGGCCCGTTTTAACCAAGTCTTTCACCATATGATCCTAAGTCGTGCCTTCCCCGGGCATATCCTTTTTAACTGCCTGGCCGGGTATTTTTTCTCCCTAGGTAAGTTTGCCCATAAAAAATCCTCTCAGATAAAGTTCGCCCTTACCGGCTTTGTAGTGGCGGTTCTCGCACACGGAACTTTCAACCTTATTGCCCAAATTAGCGACTCCACCAGCCTGTTGATATATATCCTGGTTCTGATCCTAATAATTGTGGCCCTTAGAAGGAAAGCTTTAAAGGCTTCCCCTTTTAGAAAGCTACTTCAAAAACTTGAAAGCCGTTGGTCGGGGGATCTTAGGCTCAGTGAGGAGGAAATTGATCCGGATGAATTTTACTATCCTGTTCACTTGTACTTAAGGGATGAAAACGCACCTTGGGGCCCAAAACCAAAGCGCAATCCGTGGCGATTTATCCCCATGCTTATCATCTTGATACCCCTATACCCGCTGATCTTTTTGCTAATATTTTATTTAAATAAGCTTCTTTCGGCGATCTTTTAACCAGCGGTTTTCGTACAATTTAGGTAGCTACTACATTGACCTCGTCAATCAGTATCGCTGGCGTTCTATATGCCCCCCCGAAAGCCCACTCGGCCCGGTCACCGATAGCCAGAAGTTTCTCTTTTAATAGGTCATATACATTTCCAGCGATCATGGTGTCTTTTACTCTTCCCCTTATTTGACCATTCTCAATTTTAAATCCCACTGCCACGTTGTTGGAAAATTCCCCCGAAGTGACATTCCCTTGACCTAAGCCCAGAACTTGATCCACCAGGATTCCCTCTTTTACGTGTGCCAACATATTATCTAAAGGCTCATCCCCTTCTTTAACAACGGTGGTAGTGGGGGCAACAGTTGGGGACCCCCTAAAGTCTCCATCGCCCAAAATTCCGCTCTTTAACCCGTTACCGGTAGATTTTTCCCCGGCCATCCCTGCCGTCTTTAAGTCATAGATAAACTGCTTTACTACACCCTCCTTTATTAAATCCTTCCTTTTAGTGGGAACTCCCTCATCGTCGAATTTAAAGCCGCGAGGGGCGTAATTTAGAGTACCATCGTCGATAAGAGAAAACCGTCCGCCAAAGGCCTTCTGGCCCAGCTTTCCTTCAAGAGGAGAAGTACCTAGGTAAACCGATTTGCCGTTAAATCCAACCCACAGAGGCAAAAGGAGTACTGCCGCTCCGCGGGGGGTAAAAAGAACTGGCATGGGCTTGGTTTTAAGAGATGCCGACCTCCGGGCCCATTTTAGTCTCTGAATCAGGGAATCCAAAAGCTGATCGGAATCCAGGTGGGCCAACTTACGAGAGCTGGCTGACTGCCATAAAGTTAAAATGTCCCCTTCCTTAACCTTTTCCACTTGTACGGAGATACCAAAAGAACTTCTGGTGTCACTGACCCGATGTCCACTGGAGTTTGTAATTTCAACTTTGTCTCGCTTGGTGGATACCTGGACTTCAATTTCCAAATCCGGATTGAAATCCTTTAGTTTATCAATTGCTTTCTTTCCCATGGAGATAAGGTCAAAGGAATCGATTTTTTCCACCTGAGGGTCATAAGTCTCCACCTCAGTCAGTTCGGCCGGCTTCTGAAACTTAAAATTAGCCCGGTCGCCAAATTTAGCCGACTGCAAAGCGTTTTTAATCAGCTCGCTTTCCGAGGTTAGGTCTGTGGAAGTAGAATATCCTATTTTTTCGTCCTTTATTAGCCGTAGTGCTCTCCCCATGGTCAGTTTGGATTTACCCATTTCTAGCTGACCAGATTTAAAATCTATTGAGGAAATATCATTTTCTATTTGAAAAACTTCCGCTCCTTCGCATTTTTTATTTAGCTTAGCAAGTAAAGACATATTATCTTCCCCCTATGGTTACGTCTTGAACCCGAAGATGAGGCGACCCCGTAGTCACCGGAAGCGGCATCTGACCTTCTTTACCACACCCACCGGCGCTACCTATAATCTCCAAATCGTTGGCTATGCGGTCGATATTTTCCAGAGTCTTAAATACATTTCCGGTTAGGACCACATCCCTTATCAACTCACCAACCTGGCCGTTCTTTATCTGATAGGCGTAGGCAGCGCTAAAGGTAAATTGCTCTAGTTGGGTCTGACCTCCGAAGGCACCCCTAGCGTAAATACCCTCATCTATATCTTTAATCATCTGATCGAAGGAATCTTCACCATTTTCTATATAGGTATTTCTCATCCGGACGATGGGTTCGTATTGGTAGGAGACCGCCCTGGCGTTACCAGTAGGCTCGACTCCCATCTTTTTTGCAGTTTGCCTGGAATGCAAGAACCCCTTTAAGACACCATCCTTTATTAGGTAGGTCTTCTGGCGGGGGACTCCTTCGTCATCGTAGCGATAGTTTCCCCGTAGCCCCTCTATATATCCATCGTCAACTACGTTTAGAATATCCTGACCAAATTTCCTTCCCGGTTGTAAGATTTCCTTTAAGCGCTCATTTTTATGGATAAAATCCGCCTCACAAAGATGTCCAAATGCTTCGTGTATAAAGACTCCCCCTAATTCCTGGTCTAAAATAACTGTATGTTGCCCTCCCGGGGCGGGCTTAGCGGACAACAAATCTATCGCCCTTTTGGCCACTTTGCTCACCTCTTCTTCCTTACCTTCCACTACCTCAAACCCCTGGGCCTCACCAAAGGACTCATAAGCCCGCTGGATATTCTTATTTCCCTCCTTAGCGGTAGCCGCAACCAAAAGCGTAACATCCGGACGCTCTTCCCTGATAAAAGTGCCTTCGGTATTGGCATATATAATATCCTTAAAGAAATCCCGGTAGCGAACATTGGTGGATACAATGCGCTTATCATAGCTAAGCAGTAGTTGATTATACTTCTCAATTGCCTGCTTCTTATCGGATAAATTAACGGCTCGCATGTCTTTGGCAAGTGCTACTTTCACCTCATCCTGCACCGGTTCCACAGGCGCCAGGTTGTTTTTATCACGGATTTCTTTACTTACCGCCTTTCCCATCTTGTAAGCCCGATCGACCATCTTCTCCATTTCTCCTAAACTATTAAAGACCGCTATGCCCCATCCTCCATCTACCAAAGCCCGAACAATTCCTCCTAATTCCGTGGCCAATTCAATATTTTCCAAATTATCTTTTTGGAACTCAACCTCCGAGCGCCATTCTCTCTCCATCCGGATTTCCGCATAATCAGCTTGGCATTTGTGTAAAGCTTGTTTAATTTCTTCTTCTAATTCCATTTTTTTCCTCCTTCCCATAGTTAAATCCCAAAGAAAAAATTTCCATCTTAAGGTTCACCTGCCCATATTAATCTACGGTTATTTACCGTAAGGGAGAGAAATTTTTTCCCACATTTTGGAATCTATTTGACAAACGAAAGCAAGAAGTTATAACCGAGAAATTTTTCTCTTCCTCCAAGGCAGGGTGACCGAAGATGCATGTCCCCTCCTTTGGATTAACATAGTTTATTATATTCCAAACTTTCTTGGCAAGGGGGGTGAACTTTATCCACCACCCCTTGAAATCAAATCTTGATCTCTTTAAAATTGACCCCTTTGACCGAAGGTTGTTTTATATAAACTGAAATTCGTCCACAAAAGAGGTGCCTATATGACTACAGAATGTGAGAAATACCAACGCAACTTAGACCATTGCAACTGCACATACAGCGGTTGCCCAAGAAAAGGAAATTGTTGCGAATGTATCAGATATCATTTAAAAAGTAGTCAACTTCCGGCTTGCGTGTTCCCTGAGAAAGTTGAGAAGACCTACGACAGGTCCTTTCAGAAATTCATAGAAACCTATAGCTAAACCTGGCGAGCGCCGGTTATATCCCAGATTATATCCTAAGTAAGCCGGATACCAACTTATCAAGTTCCATTTTTCTGGAACCTTTAATCAAAATTATATTTTTACTGTCTTTCAATAAATTGATGATTAGCTTTTTTAGCTTATTCTTATCGTTTGTTTGGATGACTTCGCTTTCCGGCCATCCCGAATCATTTAAAAGGTAGTCACCGGCCAATTTGGCCAGTTTCCCAAAAGTAAACAGATAATCGATATCTAACTCAGAAACAAACTGTCCTATTTGTTTATGAGCATCCGCCGCTCGCCAGCCTAACTCCAACATATCCCCAAAGACAAAGACCTTTTTATATCCATCCACTTTTAATCTATCCAGGGTTTTTAAAGCCCGTTTAGTCGAATATGGGTTGGCATTATAGGAATCATCCAAGATGATTCCCGATTGCCCCCAAGGTTTTTGCTCCATCCGATGGGGGAAAGGCTTAAATTCTAAAATCCCTTTCCTGATATCCGAAAGCTTAGCTCCCAACTTGTCAGCCAGGGCTATAGAAGCCAGCATATTGGCCACATTGAATCTACCAAGCAAATGAGAGTTTACTTCAAACTCATCGCGCTCCCTCACGCAAATAAAATTTATCCCTTCCAGGCTTTGATCATTAATTTGGGCCCCATAAAAGCTGGCTGGTTCGAATCTACCTTCTATGCTAAAGCCTATCACACTTGGCAGGTTTTCTTCTGACTTTAAAGCAAGTGATCTTAGAAATTTAGAATCAAAATTTAAAACAGCGGTTCCATATGAAGGTAACTCCTCTACTAACTCCCACTTTGCCTGAGCCAGTTGGTCACGGTCAGGAAAGTTACCCAGATGAGCATCACCGATAGTAGTGATTACTCCATGTGTAGGTCTAAGGATTTTAGCCAATTCTCTTATCTCCCCTTTTTTTTGCATGGCCAGTTCAAAGACCCCTACCTGAGCCCCCTCCGGGATATTCAAAACAGCTTGTGGTAAACCATATTCGGTGTTATAGTTTCCAGCCGAACGATAGCAGGCGGTTTTTTGGCTCAAAATATGAAAGAGAAGTTCTTTAGTAGTGGTCTTCCCGGAGGAGCCAGTGATTCCCACTATAGGTATATCTAACTTCTGCCGGTACTTTTTTGCCAACTGCTGCAACCCATTAGTGGTATTCTTTACCTTAACTAAATTGTGGAATTCATCCAGATTTGATTCATCAATTTTCTCTAGGGAAGAGACTAAAGCACCGCCAGCTCCCCGGTGGTAAGCTTCCGGTAGATGAAAGTGACCATCTGTCCTTTGGCCGGGAAGGCAGACAAATAGGTCGTGGGGGTTTACCTCTCTGCTATCGGTAGATACTCCGTTAATTGGACAGGATAAATCTTGGTTGATAATTTGGCCGCCAGTTACCTTTCTAATCCAATTCAGACTGAATTTGGACATTAAGAAATCAATTTAAGGACAGTAGAAAGGGAATTTGCATTTCTCGCTCTCTTTTTCCTCTTCCTTTTCATCTTGGTCCGTTTTCACCTTGATCTGTACTGTTTTCTCCCCGGTTATTATCTTCTCACCTACTTTCTTCAAGCTAGTTGCCTCTTGATCGACCTTTTCATCCTTTTCTTTTTCATCAGAAGAAAGACCCGTAATCTGTACGGTAAGATAATTATTGCTACTTGAGGATTCAATTGCCTCTATAAGCTCTTCTAGGTTTTCAAATTCGGGGGCTCCTTTGTCATCCTCACCATCTTTAGATCCTCCAAAAGCTCTTAAATTCAAGCTAGTCCGGTCGATATCCTCAGGAATTTTCACCTGACCGCTTACCTCCATCTCCTGCCCTCTAAAGGGTTTTAGTAATACAGTGTAATTTACTTCATCCCCGGCTTTGTATTCTTCTTTATCTACCTGCAGGGATTTTATCCGGACCAAATTGACCGCCGTTTCCACCTGCATTTTAACGTCAATATATTGGATCCGAGGAGCACAAAATTCGTTTTGGATCAGCAAAAAGGCTGCTTGCGACACTTGTATCGGGCCTAGAGGTGCTATGTCCTCGAAACTATAGAAGGTGTCTTCCCGTTTTAAATCCCGGGGCAGTCCTTCACCTTCTATTCGATATTTTATCTTCAGACTCCCTTCTCCTATGCGGTTTAAAGTAGTATCCACCGCCTGTAGAAGGATCGAATATATAAGCTGAGGGGCTAGCTGAGGATCCCCGGTTATCTGAACGAAAAAATCTCTTTCATTATCCTTTGTCAAATCCTTCACGTGCACTTTAATATCAATGCTCTCTGGCTGAACCCCAAGCGCTCCGGCCACCCCCTGTGATCGATCCTCGAATATCCCTCCCA
Organism: uncultured Thermotogae bacterium; assembly: GCA_964443275.1. Taxonomy (GTDB): domain Bacteria; phylum Bipolaricaulota; class Bipolaricaulia; order CAYUCE01; family CAYUCE01; genus CAYUCE01. The sequence goes on from CAYUCE010000018.1 coordinate 18,823, forward strand.
CGGTTTCGGTAAAGTTTGCATATTTAAAAGGAAACTCCAGTGATTTAATCGTATCTAGTATATGGGCCTTGGTTAAAAAGAATTGGCTCGATCCTGTAAACATAAAGGAGTGACCAAAAGCCAGCACTAGATCTTTGTCAAGGTAGGTAAGAGTTCCTAAAGCTCCCATAGTTATATCCCCTTGAGCCATCAACACCCCTATTGAGGAGCCCGGCTCCAAGTTAATCGGGGAACCATTGACTTGAATATCGGTAATTTCTGATCCGAACTCATAGGAATCTAACTGACGCAATTGGATGGGGTGTCTAGATTGCAAGCCGGACTTCATCATGGATATAAAATCAGTGGCCGAGTGAGTATAAGCTAAGAGTTTCCTTTCCTGATTGAGTAAATCTCCCGATATTCCCATCTTTAACTGATAAAATGCACGATCTCCCATACCCGATACCCAGATGGGGCCGAAAATTTCTCCTCCTTTAACCTTCCTGCTCACCGGGTCTGAATCCGGCTCTGAAGGACCGTTACTTGAACCTATATTTACCTTCTCCTTAACTTGATCGATTAATTTGAGCATGCTCTGGATGGGGGTGATTACTGCGGTGGGATTTTCGGCCGTATCGAAAGTGGCCGCTTGACTTATAGCCCCGATCAATTTGCCATCTACATAAACTGGACTCCCGCTCATCCCTGCAGATATGCCCCCCGATTTCTCGATGGGAGGGCCACTGGCCCTACATAAAATTAGATCATTTAACTCACCCGGGTTATCAATGATATCAACAATGTGAATCATAAATTTTTCTATTTTATCGCCTTTAACTATAGTTTTGCCCACTCCCCGCATTCCCGGTTTTAACTGATCGATAAACATAAAAATCTCTTTTTGATCAGATTGGGCGGAAGGTTGGGTTGATACCAAGCCGGTAAGAGAAATCACCAGAAGTAAAGCCCATAACCTTTTGAATTTCATCAAGGCCTCCTAAGATGAGGGGACGAGTTAATCAGCTCTTTATAAATAAAGGAGAGGATCAATTAATAAACTTTACTATTTGCCGAACCCCTTTTTCCAGGCTGGATACCGGAGTTATGTCCTTCTCTTCCAGGATTTTTCGCCCTTCACTCTCATTTGTACCCGTTAACCTAACCACCATAGGATGATCTAGCCCTAGGCTTTCTTTAGCGGCGATAATACCCTTGGCCACTTGATCACAGCGGGTAATTCCCCCAAAGATATTGACCAAGATTCCCTCAATTCGTTCATCCAGGGAAACTATTTCCAAAGCCTTCTTTACCCTATCACTAGATGCACCTCCACCAATATCCAAAAAATTGGCCGGTTTCCCGCCTTCGGCTTGAATAACATCCAGTGTGGCCATTACCAATCCGGCACCGTTTCCGATCACTCCAATATTACCATCCAACTTCACATACTGCAGACCAGCTTCCTTGGCTTTTTCTTCTAGTGAACCCCCCACAGTCTTGGCAAATTTATTCAGCTTTGGAAACTGGGAAAGAGAGTCGTCATCAATGATAAATTTAGAGTCTATAGCCACTAACTTCCCGTCGCCGGTGATCGCCAGTGGGTTTATTTCCACCAAAGTAGCTTTATATTTGAGGAAAGCTTTATAAAGCTTTTCAATTATTCGGTAGGATGATTTAAACAGTTGATCCTTAAATCCAGCCCTAAACAAAATTTTCCTGATCTGAAAGGGCTGAATCCCCTCTAACGGATGTATATAAAAGCGGTGTATAGCTTGAGGTTTCTGTCTGGCTACTTCTTCAATATCCACTCCGCCTTCGGTAGAAAGTATGACCACCGGCTTTTTTTGCGAACGATCTAAAGTAATTCCCACATAAAGCTCCTTGGCTATATCCACCGCCCGGGTTATTAGAAGCTGATTTACCTTCTCTCCTTTTATCTCTGAGCCCAGGATTGATCGGGCAGCTTTTGCCGCTTCCTCCGGTGAGTCCACTAACTTAATCCCCCCCGCCACCCCCCGGCCACCTACTGAGACCTGGGCTTTAACCGCTACCTTCCCACCCAAATTACGTGCTATTTTTTCTGTCTGGCGGACGGATGTGGCAATACTCCCTTCTGGCACCGGGATATCGAATTCTCTAAAAAGCTCCTTACCCTGATATTCTAAAAGTTTCATCTAACTGATAAAATGGTAAAGCTTGCCGGCTAATTTGCGGCCGATTTTTCTTTATCCGCTGTTTCTGATTTATCAACACCGGACGCTTTTTCCCCCGGTGGAGAAAACGTGGAAAGCTTACTTTCCCCGTCCTTTTCGGCCTCTAGTTTTTCTGGCGAGCTTTTAGTCGAACTAATTTGTTTTTCTTCCTCAAAGCCGCTTCTTATTTCACTGGAGGCCTTTTTAAACTCCCGCATGCCTTTTCCTAAAGACCTAGCGATCTCGGGCATTTTATTGGCTCCAAACAGAAGCAGCACTATGAAGAATATAATAACCAGCTCCATGGGTCCAGGAAAGCCTATAAGCATCGTAGAAAGACCAAGTATAAACATCCTCATTTCCTCCTTAACTTATGCAAATTTACTTTAGCAAACTAAAGCCGGTAAATCAAAAGTGAGGGCAAACCAAAAAGAGTAAGGTAAAAGTGTCCCCTCTAATTTGAGTATAGGTTTAATTTTGGCCATACTTAGGTACCGTCTTTCTTAAACTTCAATAAAAGAGGGAGGTAGTAGACAAATGATCAGGAAGGCCCTTATTTTAGAAATTTTTGGACCGGCCAGCATGCAGAGATGGAATGACAAAATACGCCCGGTTGAACTGACCGAGTTGGACAAGCAAGCCCATAAGATGATCATTGCTTATATGCTGGGTAAATTTCAAGAGAAAAATGAAGGTGACCGAGTTGACTGGATAAGAATTATTGAAGGAGGTCTTTTTGAGTTCTTGCAGCGGCTGGTCATCACCGATCTAAAACCTCAGCTTTTCTACCGCATCAAGGAAGACCGAGACAAATACGAAAAGCTAAACGAATGGGTCTATACACAGATAGAGAAAGCCATTTCTCCTTTAGGAGGTGACTTCTGCCGCAGGTTCAAAGGCTATCTTTTCGAGACATCTGAAGATACCAATAAAAGAATCCTCGGAGCCGCCCATTTCTATGCTACCAAATGGGAATTTGACATAATTAAGCAGGCGAATCCAAATGGATATGAGATACCGGAAATAGAAAATCGCCTCCAAAAAAAGCAGGAGGAATATTACGACCTTTACGGAATCCAGCAGCTTGCACTCTATTCTAAACTGGATAATTTCATCGATCTATGCGGGCAATTGCGGTTTCAGATCAGGTGGAGCCACCTGCATAGATTCCCTCGGACCTCGGTTCTCGGCCATATGTTGATTGTGGCTATATTGTCTTACCTTTTTTCACTGGAGATAGGGGCCTGCCGGAGAAGATGCATTAACAACTATTTCACCGGCCTATTTCATGACCTTCCAGAGGCGTTAACCAGGGACATCAGCCATCCGGTAAAGAGAGCTGTTTCCGGACTGGATCAGCTGATCAAGAATTATGAAAAAGAAGAGATGAAAAAAAGAGTACATGAACTAATACCAGACGAGTGGCATCCAGAAATCCAGATGTTTACACAGGCTGAATTCGAAAGCATTATCCAGGTTGACGGAGAAAGAAAGGTGGTAAACTCTCAAAAAATTAGTGATAGATATAACCAAAACAAATACGCTCCCCGGGATGGAGAGTTAGTAAGAGCAGCCGACGATCTGGCCGCTTTTGTGGAAGCTTATTTGGCAACTGAAAATGGTATAACCAGCAAGGACTTCCAAGAGGCCATGCATTCACTGCATAGTGAGTATGAGGATAAAACTATCTCCGGTATTGAATTTAGCCAGATTTACGAAGATTTCAGTTAAAGATCGCTTTAGGTTATAAATGCTCATCTTTTCACTCCACCCGGCTCCAGGCAGTCCTGGCCCGGCAGAGCTCTTTTTTATCTCTCTTCCTAATTAGGTTATGCAAAAATACAGTGGGCTCTTTTTTTTCCAAGTTATGTGTAATTTGATCGTTGTAAAGCGCCTGGGATAAATAGGCGATTTGTAATTCATCCAATCGGTGTATCTTTCTAAATTCAAGCTCCAATCCATCCAGTATCCAATCTATATATCTTGTGCTGTTAGCGTGGCCATTAATATCCAGATCTCTGTAGTGGACCTTAAAAGAATAGGTGCCCTCTAAATTTTCCAGTTTAGGAATGTCGGTGAATTGCTTGCTGGTTTTATCTGACACCAGAGGTAAATCCATTTGATCTCTGTAGGATTTAGTTCTAAGCGGTCGTTTCATCTTAAGATCAACCACAAACCAGCGAGTAAAAGCTTCAGCTACTTTGTCATCCTTATCATCCACTACCAGAAAATTTCGATAAAGATATAACTTATCCTTACCCTCTATCCAGGTACGCACTTTTAGAACTTCATTGAAAACGGGATACTTATAAGCGGTGAGAAGCTCATTATATAGGGCAAACATCAAATTATTTTTAAGAGCGTACGATCTTCCCATTCCCAAAGATTTAGCATGATTCCAGGCTGCATCCTGCATCATCTGACAAAAAACAAGGGGAGTGGATCTGCCGTTTACATCAAGGTCACGAAAGCGAATTTTGAACTCTTCTTCCCAGCTGTATTTTGAAGATCGCAAACTCATATAACCTAAACTTTCAATCCGGCTTCTAGACCACTTTTTTGGCCAATGTTTCTCCTAACTTTTCCCCGTTTTCTAAATCCGCTTTTGTGGGTTTACCCTTAAACTGAACGATGGGCTCCACCAACTCCCACCCTAAATCTTCGGCTGTGGATTTAATTTCTCCTGCAGCCCCTCCGCCCCAACCGTAAGAGCCAAATATACCTACTGTCCGCTCCTTCAGCTTTTTTTTCTTGGCCAATCGGACAAAATGGTCTACAGGAGGGAATATCCGGGAGTCATAGGTAGGAGAACCTACAATTAGGCCTTTGTTTCGCCAGGCCTCGTTAAGCAGGTAACTTAAAGGAATCCGGGAGGCATCCAAGACTTTTAAGTTCTCACAGCCGGCGGTTTTTATCCCTCTGGCCACCCCTTCCATCAGTTGTTTTGTGTTCCCGTACATAGATCCGTAAATCAAGGTAACCCCGGATTGGGCCTCATACCGGCTCCATTTGTCGTAAAGATCAATGATAACCTCCGGCTGACTTCCCCACACCGGTCCGTGAGTGGGTGCTACCATATTGATGGGGGTATTTCCCAGCTTCCTTAGGCCGGCTTGAACGGTGGTAGAATACATCCCCACTATATTTGAAAAATAACGCAATATCTCGGACCCGTAATCTAGGTCCGTCTGATCATCGAAGATCCCACCGTCCAAAGCCCCAAACCCCCCAAAAGCATCTCCCGAAAATAGGATCTTGTCATTTTGCTCGTAAGTCATCATGGTTTCCGGCCAGTGAATAAAAGGGGTCTCAAAAAATTTGAGGGTTCTACCGCCCAAATCGATTTTGTCCCCCTGCTTTATCACTTTAATTCCTTCGGTTATCCCGTAAAAATCTCCCAACATCTCCTCCGTCTTGGCCGTTCCTACAATTTCAACTTCCGGGGCCAATTTCCTCAGGGCAGGTAGGGCCCCGCTGTGATCAGGCTCCATATGATTGATAATAATATAATCTATCTCTTTTACCTTTACTATCTCCTCTATCTTCTCCAAAAACTCCGCCTGAAAATGAGATTTTACAGTGTCAATCAAAGCCACTTTCTCATCGTGTATAAGGTAGGAATTATAGCTGATCCCTTCCGGGATAGGCCAGACCGCCTCAAATAAGTCAGTAGTGCGATCATTCACACCTACCCAGTAAATATCCGGCTTCATTTCAATCATAACTACCCCCCATTAAACTCTGTGATTACAGGTAATTTATAGTACAAGAAACTCGCATTTTCAAAGTGAAATCTGTCAACAGGTCGCTTTATATGAAAAGAGGATATGCTCAAACCTGCGTTTGATGGCTTGATTTTACCGGCCGTAAATATCTATCATTCCACATAGATTCGCTGGAGTAAATCTTAGAAGATAGATTATTTCAACCTAATCCAATAAAAAGAAGGGGGCAAAATTAAGGTGAACAAAGACAATCATTTGGGCCAGTTTTCTAAAGTGTTAATTGCTGTTTGTATCATTTCGCTTTTAAGTTTGGGAGCAGTTTCTCTCACCGAAACCGAAACAAATACGGATTTTATGGCTTTAGACCAATTAGAGGAGGGCATGGAAGGAATAGGTAAAACTGTAGTCAAGGGAGCTCAAATTTCGGATTTTCAGGTACGGGTAGTAGGAGTAATCGATGAACCCGGCTATCTAAATGATTTCGTAATCATAAGGCCTAGCGGGGATGCGATAACCAAATCCGGGGGTATCTCCCAGGGGATGAGTGGAAGCCCGATTTATATCGAGGGCAAACTAATCGGAGCGTTAAGCAGAGCGGCTGAGTGGAGCAGCGACCCCACCAACCCCATCGGCTTGGTCACCCCCATCCACACCATGCTCAAGCTTATAGAGACCGAAACGCAAAAACCGATGGTAACCAGTACATATCAACAGGAACAAAACAAAGCAATCAAACTAGCTTTTATGGAAAAATATGGGGCGGACCAAGTGAGTTTTTCCCGATCTACAACCACAAAAGATTGCTTACCTTCTAATAAAGATTCTGTAGTCATCTATTCCCTGCAAGCACCTTTGATGGTTAGTGGCCTGGGAGATCGGGCGTTTTCGGCATTAAAGAATGGTATCGATCCAGCCCAATATCCTCTAATTTATCACCCACTTGACCAGATTTTAAAAGGTACAGGAAAAAGATTGAAAGAAGGACTTTCCCGATCCGGGCTAAACTTTCATCAAGTATCGGGTAACAGTCAAATAGAGAATGAATCACTCGACCTCCAACCCGGTGCTCCATTCGGGGTCGGTTTGACCAGAGGAGATATATCCATGGGTGCGTTGGGCACCGTTACCTATAAAAAGGACGATGTAATATTAGGTTTTGGACATAGATTTTTGCTCAACGGGCCATCCGATTTTTTCCTAACTAAAGCCTATGTATTTGACACCATAAAGAGTCTGAAAGCCTCATTTAAGCTGGGAACTATCACCGATCAAGTAGGCTCGGTGACTGAAGACCGCACACAGGGAGTACGGGGTGAAATTGGAGCAGGAACGGATGCTTTGAATATGGATTTGGAAATTACCAATTTGGACCAAAACTCCACCCATAATCTTTTAGTAGAGGCGATCAAAGAACCTCAGTTGGTGGGCAACCTCACCCTTTCGGTGACCTTGGAAGCCATAGATCGGTCACTTAATCGGATCGGCCCGGGTACAGTAAGACTAGATTATACAATAAAAGGAAGCGGTATGCCCCAGGAACTGAATAGATCGGATATATTCTTTTCCATTCAGGACGTGGCCGTCTTGCCGTCACTTCAAGTTACAATCTTGATTGATGCAATGGCCAACAATCCTTTCCAAGAAGCCGATTTATCCGGGCTGGACGTTAAGATGCAGATAACAGAAGACATTAATGCCGGCCGGGTATTCTCACTCAAACCGGACGGTTCGTTCTATAATCCTGGAGATGCCATTGTCTATCAGGTAAAGATAAGCAATTATCGAGACGATATAACTACAGAAACCGGAATTTTGCCCTTACCGCAAGATCTGGAAGCAGGAGAATACGTGTTGGTAGCTTACGGGGGCCCGCAGCCCTCCCAGATCGCTCCTACCCAGGACATCGAATCCTTACAAGATTACATCACTTATATCGAAGATATAAGTAGTTATGAATACCTTTCGGTAGAGCTGCTTAAACCGCTGAAAGAGCAATTAGTTCCCATGTCGGATGGTTACAGTTATCAAAGTGTAAAGAAAACCAATAAACGATACTCTGACCGGGTCATTTATGGAAGAAAAGCAGTTTCAATCCTGATAGAAGAAAAAAAGCAAGTGGAAGAGTAAGATTTTACCATGCTTTAAGCCAGAAGCTACACCTGTTGATAATTGAACCTCCTTATTGTTTTCGGGTATCAATTTTACTAAAATACCGAAATTAGATTTTAATTACCGGCAAGTTTCAACATTAAATATATGGATAGTGAAATGACCAAATGCTGGCCGTAAAAGTTAAAAACTTAATTAAGGATTTTGGAGAAACCGTAGCGGTTGACGGTATCGCCTTGGAAGTAGGAGATGGAGAAATATTTGGTCTTATAGGTCCAAACGGAGCCGGAAAGACAACTACCCTGCGGATAATTTCGACCCTTTTAAAACCAACCTCCGGATCGGTCGAGGTTTACGGAAAAAGCTTGGAAGAAAACCCGAATCAAATTAGAGAGCTAATAAGCTATCTGCCGGAAGAAGCCGGGGCATACGAAAACTTCACCGGGAAAAGATACCTGGAGTTTATGGCCGGCTTCTTTGGGGAAGGAAACCAAACTAAAAAAATCATCCAGAAGGGAACAGAAATAGCAAAGCTTGGCCATAGAATAGATGACAAAACCGATACCTACAGCAAAGGAATGACCAGACGCCTGTTGGTGGGAAGGGCCTTGATGATGGAACCCAAGCTGGCCATCTTGGATGAGCCTACTTCCGGATTGGATGTCACCAACGCCCAGGAGGTAAGGGAAATAATCAAAAGGCATACTGGCAAAGGAGCTACAGTTTTGCTTTCCTCCCACAACATGTTCGAGGTGGAATATTTATGCCATCGGGTAGCTATGATAAATAAGGGGAGGATAGTTGAGAGCGGAAAACCCTCCGAGTTAAAGAGTAAATATAACGCCGTCAATCTGGAAGAGGTCTTCACCGGAGTGGTAAAATGAGCAATCTAATGAAGATTATAAAAAAAGAGGTAAAAGAGCTGCTTACCCTCAAAGCCCTCATTCCTTTGATTATTTTGGCTGCAATGTTTGGATTTATCGGTCAGTACATTGGAGATATCGGCGAGACGATAGAAAAAAGGCCGGTGGTAGGGATTATCGATGAAGACAATAGCTCCCTCTCTCAGAAAGTTGTCGATTTATTTAAAGAGAGGGCAGAAGTTATCTATTTCTCTACCCAAAGCACCGATCTTCAAGAAGCCCTCCGACAACTGGAAAAAAACGACGGAATTTCACTGCTTACCATTCCCTCCGATTTCAGTAAAAATATTAAAAACGGCCGGCCGGGAAACATCCACGTGCGGTGGGTAGTTAAAGGAATAGGGACTATGGAATCAATACCCTCCGGGGTTGTGGACGGCCTAATACAAGCGGCGGGTCAGAGAATAGCAAGAAATTTAATTGGAGAAAAAACTCAAGTAGACCCGGACCTGGTCTTACACCCAATTGCCAAAAGCGAGACCACTTACTTTAGAGAGAAGTCATTTCAAGGACTTTCCCCATCAGAACTGGGCGGAGCACTCTCCTCCCAGTCGATATTTATACCCCTAATAATTATGATCATAATAATGATGTCCGGCAGCCAGGTTATACAGTCGATGGGGACAGAAAAGGGTAATAAAACTTTAGAAACCCTGCTCACTCTTCCCGTAAAAAGAAGTCACATAGCCATTGGCAAGATTATCGGAAGTGCGGTTGTAGGTCTAATAATGGCCAGTATTTATATGCTGGGTTTCGGGTATTATATACAATCCTTTCAGTTTGGAGCTATAAGTCTAGCAAATACCGGATTGGCCCTGGGTATTGTAGATTATTTGCTGCTTGGATTGTCCCTTTTTCTGACCATACTAGCCGGCCTATCTATCTGTATGTTTCTGGGAACCTTCGCCAAGGATTACAAAAGCTCTCAAATGCTCATGTTTCCTTTGATGATCCTGGTCTTCATCCCCTTCTTCTTGAGCATGTTCAAAAGCTTCTATACCCTACCCCTCTTTTTAAAGGCCATTTTGTTCCTGATTCCCTTTTCCCACGCCATGATGGCCACCGGTTTTCTAATGTTTAATGACTTTTCTCTGGTAGTAGCTGGACTCGCTTACGTGGGCGCATTCACAATTATGGTGATGACCGTAGTTTCCCACATATTCCAAAGTGATACCATCCTGACCGGAAGATTTCAGATGGAGTGGTTAAATAAGCTGATAAAAATTGTCTCCCGCAAGCGCTAGCACTACTTGAATACTTCTCTACCCCATTCCCACCCCGGAGAAAGGGCTGTATAATTTAAATTCTTATTCGGGTTAATATAGATCATTGAGCCCTGGCAATTATTAGGCTAAACTTAAAGTCGACTTAGTATTCAAAATAAGCTAGGAAGATAAGGATATGAGCAACCAGGCATAATTTTTTTAGCAATGGGGTGATTTCCATTAGCAGGATTTTATTTCTTAATAACCACAATATAAACGTTCTTATAAACCCAAAAGATATCATAGACTGTGTAGAGGAGGCATTTGTGGAATACGCCAATGGCCGGGCTAAGATGCCTCCCAAGATATACTTGGATTTGCCGGAGCATAACGGAGATTTTCGAGCCATGCCGGCGTATTTATCCAATTATGCCGGGCTTAAGTGGGTAAACGTACACCCCAAAAACGTAAACAGAGAGATTCCCACCGTGATGGCCACCATCATCCTAAGTAATCCTGACACGGGAGAACCACTTGCCTACATAGACGGTACTGATATAACTAACTATAGAACCGGAGCTGCATCTGCGGTTGCCTCTAAATACCTGGCAAGAGAGGATGCAGAAAGTCTGGGCTTAATAGGCCTGGGCAAACAGGCCCGGACTCAATTAATATGTATATCACATATATTTGATTTACAGGAAGTAAGAATTTTTGATATCGACGAGAAAGCGATTGCCAAGTTCCAAGATGATTTTCCCAACTTCAATTTGAAACGGTGTCCCTTAAGGGAGGCGGTGGATGCCGATATCATATCCACCACTACACCGGTAAGAGATCCCATTATCAGATCGGAATGGATTAAAAAAGGAGTTCATATTAACGCCGTTGGTGCCGACGCCCAAGGTAAAGAGGAACTGGATCCTGCCCTACTGCAGCAAAAAGGGGTTAAGATAATCGTCGACGATATAAGGCAGGCCCAACACAGCGGAGAAATAAATATCCCCCTGGCCCGTGGGCTTATAAATAAAGAAGATATTTATGGTACATTGCCGGAGATAGTATCGGGGAAAAAGAGGGGACGAGAGGGAGAAGAAGAGATTACCATATTTGATTCCACCGGCCTGGCCATCCAAGACCTCGCCTCGGCAAAGGTGATTTATGAGAAAGCCCTCCAAGAGGATATTGGCACCTGGCTGTAAGATCAAAGGCTTGACAAAGGTGCGGATTTTGATATAATTTGATTAGCACTCGAAGGGTTAGAGTGCTAATATCTCTAAAATACGGATTTGGAGGTGTTTCCAATGCGGTTACCAGCTTTTAGGGATCGGAGTAGAAGGCAGTCTCAATTTGGCAGTTTGCTGGATACCTTCTTTCAGGATTTAGAATCGGATTTCTTTGGAGGTGGATTTGGTCACCTGGGAAATACCGATATTTACGAAAAGGACGGAAAACTTCATTATGAGACCGAAATGCCCGGTTTGAAAAAAGAAGACATTAAAATAAGGGCCAGTGGCGGTGAGTTGATAGTAACCGGAGAGGTAAAAGAGCAAGAGGAAGATAAAGGTACCAATTACTTGCGAAGAGGACGCCGATACGGAAGGTTCAGAAGGACTTTCCCCCTTCCCAAAGAAGTAGAGGATCCTGAGAAGATAACGGCCAAGTTTGAAGACGGCGTTCTCCATATCCAAGCACCTTTGCGTAAACCTATCGGCGAAGAAGGTGCAATCGATGTGGAAATCGAATAAGCCAGATTAGAATTCAGAATTTATTAGGATCTAATAGAGTTAATTAAAATAAACCTAGTTACACCGCGCTCTCTTCACAGGGTGCGGTGTTTTATCTTTTTCTCTCCTCCTAAAACTTTATAGATTAAGCTATATCTTGAGATGGTAGCCTTCCCTAAATAGCTTTATACTTACCAGAAATAAAACCAAAGCCAGTAGCATCAGTCCCGTCAATCCGGCAGGAATATTTAATTCACTGATACCGATCATCCCGCATCGGAAGCCGTTTATCATGGCAACTTTTGAAACCGCCTTATTTTTTGAGACCTGGTACAAGCTAAACTGCTATCCCTTTTCTGCAGTTTTTGTGTTCTTTCTGACAAAACGATATTATAAACTATATAATTTAACAATTGTTTAGATAGACATGAATAAAATATATGGTTATATAGCTATGGCCCGCCCCCCATTTCATCTGGTCGGGGTCCTACCCTTTGTTCTGGGGGCGATCTTCATCATGCTAGCCACCTATTGCGGGGGCGAATATTGGGATTATCAAGAAGATCATCTATCCAAAGAAGAAGGTAAAAGCAAATTTGCAGGCGGATCCGGGGTTATTCCAGGGGGGATTTTGCCTCGCAAGTCCGCATTCTATGCTTCCCTTATCAGCCTTAGTATTGCTGTAGTAATCGGTTTCATTTTGCAGTTTCCGCTACACTCCGGCGTTTTGACCTTACCTCTAGGTACAGTTGGGGCATTGGGCGGCTTTCTGTATTCGGCCAGACCGGTTCGTTGGGTAAAAAGGGGTCTGGGAGAATTATGGATCGCCTTTTGCTACGGTTGGTTAACCGTGGCTGCAAGTTACTATCTTCAAACCTCAAACCAGCTTACTACTAAAGAAGGCAAGAGACTGTTAGACCAGCTTGCGGAGATCGATGATTTCCGTATGGTGGCTTTCACCGGCGGTGAACCACTTAAAAGAGCCGATTTTTTCGAATTACTTACCCATTCAAAATCATTAGGATTTGAAAATACTATAGCAACCAACGCGACCTTGATCAACGATCCGATGGCAAGAAAGCTTAAAAAATGTGGGGTGGCTATAGCAGCGGTCAGTCTGGACGGCGTTGACCCAAAAACCCACGACTATGTCCGCGGAGTCCCAGGTGCTTTTGAAGCGGCGCTGCGAGGGATAAAATCACTTCGAAAAGCCAGCATACTAATTCAGATTAACATTACGGTCATGCACTGCAATGTCAGGCAGACTCGGCAACTTTTAAATTTGGCCGACCAGCTTGGTTCAGGAATCATCCTTGCCTATCAATTAGTAGCAGTGGGTAGGGGAAGGAAAATATCCGCTGCTGCCCTGGATAGGACAAGCAACGAACTATTCATCCGCTCGCTTATAGACTCACAAAAGAGAAACGGTGCAGTCATCGAACCGGTAGCTGGAACTCAGTACTGGCCGCTTTTGCTGGAAGATATAAAATTTAGGAATGGGAAACTATTGGGCCTGGCCGAGAAATTGTTTCACGGCTGCTCTGCGGGAAGAGGATTTGTGTACATAAAACCGGGCGGTCAAGTATGGCCTTGCCCATTTGTCGAGGTGGATTGCGGTAACCTGCGCCATGAGGATTTCTCCAAAATTTGGTTTTCTTCGACCGTTTTTAACAAGCTTAGAAACCGTGAACAGTTTCTGCAAGGTAGTTGCAGAGACTGCAAATACATAAATCTTTGTGGAGGCTGCCGGGGTAGAGCATTGGCAACTAGTGGCAACTATCTGGCCGAGGCCCCGCTTTGCTTTATCAGAGATAAAAATAAGCAGGCAACTGAAATCAGTTCCAGCAAAAGTTTGTCCTATTTTACCATGGATGGGAAATTGGAGTGAAGATATGAATGAAAGCAACTCTCTTTTTTCTTTGACCTCCTCAGGTAATTTGGAGCAGAAAATATGGGGATATAAAAGCAAGGTCGATGATTTTATTGCCGGCCAACTTGCCGAAATGGATCCGGAACTATACTCGATAATTAACTATATCTTGGAAGGCGGCAAAAGAGGATTCCGCATTTCACACACTTTAGGTACTCACCTTCAAGGCAAGGGTTGATATATCCAAGGATGGGCAACCGTCAAGCTTGCGTTACACACAAGTTATGAGGATAATTTGTAGGGTGTAGGGGGAGTAATATAAAAAGGTCTTAGATCAATTCAATATATCGTCCAAGATACCGGAGGGAAATGACTCTCCACTCCCTACTTTGGACTCTACAAGACTGCTGGCTAGGGCGGCCATAAAAGAAGGTGTTAAGTAGTAAAAATGGGTATAAGAGAGGTAAAACTATTAGGTAGTCCGGTACTGCGAGAAAAATCAAAGCCGATAAGCAACTTTCAGGACTCTAAATTTAAATCAATCTTAGAAGACCTCCGTGACACATTCCTTCATTTGCGAAGTGAATATGGAATGGGAAGAGCCATAGCCGCCCCTCAAATCGGTTACTTAGATCAAGTGATATTTTACAATTTAAAGGAAAGTTCCTTTTACATGATCAACCCGGAGATAACTTACAAGAGCGAGAAAAAATTTGAGGTTTGGGATAGTTGCTTTTCTTTCAAACTGGCTTTTTTTGTGAAGGTTAATCGGTACCAAGAAATCCAAGTCAAATTCCAAAATGAATCTGGTGAAAAGCAGGTGATGGATGTTACCGATGACCTCTCAGAGCTATTCCAGCATGAAATCGACCACTTGCACGGTGTATTGGCAACCGATCACTGGGTCTCACCCAAAGATATCCTGATGAGAGAAGAATGGGAAAGACGATTTTAATTTTTTAGACGCTCCTTAACCGTAAGCTAAAGACTATTATCCCCGCTGCAGAGCCAAACTCGACTTTATCGATCTCTGGGAATTCGAGGGTCGCTTTTCAATAAAAAGATACTTTGGCCATACCGTCCGGATTAGTTATACATGGATTTTTCAAATAAGCAAATCCCACTTACCCATAACCTCCCCCCCTCCCTTCAAACAAAATTTTCAAGTTACGCGGAATGACATCAATCCAATTCAACAAATCATGCGCTTCCAGTTTTGTTACCGTTTCCTTGGGGATCTGATCGGCTGATGCTCCTTGCACAAGTAATGCTGTTTCCTTTGATGAGAATTCCGCTCCATCCTCGATATACTCCAAGAAATCGCTATTCTCGGGGCAAATCCTTTGACAATGCATACACCCAACCAAGCAATTATGCCATGAAACCTCAATCCAGGCTGGAAAAGGTATGTCTCCAGACCGTTCGTTATCCCAACTTCACCCCCCTCCCTTTCGTCCTAATTCGCTTACTAACAGGGTTT
>CAYUCE010000019.1:0-32534 GCA_964443275.1 uncultured Thermotogae bacterium
GTCATGATTACAAATTCATCTTGAGCTAGTAATGCATTCCAATATGCTCTTTCCACAGTGGGCACACCTAATACAATGGCCGAGATAAGAGCTCCGGAAACCAGGGTACGAAAGGAAAATCCAAAGTTGGTAATAATTGGATTGATAGCGTTTCTGAATACATGCTTGTATATAACTATTGATTCCTTAAGTCCTTTGGCTCTGGCAGTTTGGGTAAACTGTCGATTTATAAATTCAAGCATTTGACCGCGCATTAATCTTACCCCACCGGCCATGGTAGCAGTTCCAGTAACTACCACATAAGGCCAAACATGCCAGAAAAAGTTTGCTATTTTTCCCCAGTTGGGCATGAAACCATAAAACCAGGGAACCGCGATATACCTTTGAATAAAAAGACCCTGGATACCGAGATTAGGACCTACTTCAAATACAGCCGCTAATAAGTACAAAATTATTAAGGCTAAGAAAAAATTAGGTATAGATAGACCAATAAAGGATAGGAAAGTGAAAAAATGATCGCTGGGGGCGTATTGGTGAGTGGCCGAATAAATACCAATAGGTATAGAAAGCAAATAGGTGAAGGCTATTGAGCAGAGCCCTAAAAAAATTGTGTAACCCAGCCTACCGGCAAAAAGGACTTCGCTTACCGATTGATAATTAGCGAAGGAATAACCAAAATCCAGGCGGGTAACGACACCTTTTAACCACCTCCAATAACGTACGTAGATAGGCTGATCCAAACCTAGATTTTCCTTAATCTCCTGTATTCTTTCCCTGCTTATAGTAGGATCCATCTGATGGGTAGTTAAATAACTACCAGGGATTAATTGTATTATTACAAAAGACAGGATGGATACCATTATTAATGTAGGTACCATATATAATGTTCTACGGATTATATAAGAAATCATCACTCAAAGATAGGAAAATAAGCCGAAGGAGGCAAGTAGAAATGCCTCCTTCGGCTTATTAATCACAGACCACTTTTTTAAAATTTAACTATTCTTCAGTTCTCCATACGTACTCAGCATGTCCATAAGGATAGGAAGCAAAGGACCCGATAGGATTAAAGGTCTCCGTATTCTGAATGTCCTCTGCATGTGCATATAGGTATACCTGAGCGGCTGTGTAAATTATTGGGGCATGCTGTGCATGCATCAGTTGCCACTCTGCGTAGTAAGGATACCTTTCTTCGAATCCTATATGTTTCTTCCCTTCATTTAGAAGTTCATCTACCTTTTTCTCGTATTCAGTTAGGTTTTCCGCTGCGCCGTAGTGCCAGAAGTGAAGGGAACCGTCCGATTTGTAGACGTTATCTCCACTGCTTGGCTCGATGGGATCACCAACCAGACCTATTATTACCGACTCATATTTAGCAGATAATAATCTTTGCACTAATTGATTAAACTTAATGGCGTTAAGCACCATCTTGACTCCTACTTTCCCCAGATCTTCAGCGATAAGATTACCAATATCAACCCGCTGTGTATTTCCTTTATTGGTCATACAGACAAATTCCAGAGGCTTTCCGTTAGGAAGCTCTCTAATCCCGTCTCCATTAGTATCCTTTAGCCCTAACTCATCCAGGAGAGAAGCTGCCTTTTCCGGATCATATTCTCCCGGAAATGCATTCCCCGCTTCTGAGTTGTAGTAAGGGGATAGCTGTGAAATTGCGCTATTTTGAGCCAAGGCCAGACCGTTGAAGACGATATTGATGATATCCGATCTATTTATGGCATAGGAGACAGCCCGTCGGAATTTAGACTGTGAGAATACCTCCGCTAAAGCCTCGTTATCTGCGTCCCAATTGAAAGTAAGGAAGTCAGTGCCTCTGGGTGCCCCTTCCTTTCCTTTTTTGATTATCACATTCCAGTCTTCCCGGTCCTCATTTCTAAGCAGGAAAGGAATGTCCTCCGCTCGGGCGGCTAAAAGATCAGTTTCGTGATTTTTAAATTTCAACAAACTTACATCTAAATCCTCAACTTTCAAAACGATATATCCATCCAAATATGGCAATTGTGTGCTACTGGGATCAACTTTCCAGTAATAGGGATTTCTTTCCAATACTACCTGTTGAGCGGGAGTGAAGGTCTTCAGCCTAAATGGTCCCGCTCCTACAATCTTCTCCGGGTTTTTAGCAGCCGTATCAAGCCCCCAAGCATTGTTAAAATTACCCTTGGGGACATCAAGATTAGTCTTATGCACTAAGTCTTTAACTATATGTTCTGGGTAAGGGGCAAAGCCAATATTCCTTATAAACGGCCCGTATGTGGTAGGAGTGGTAAATTGGATGGTATAGTCATCGATTTTCTTTATGGTGGGAAGTTCACCCTCAATCTTCAAGACATCGCGGGTATCAGTATCTACATCCTCATTTGCTATCAAATTTCGGTAAGTGAAAACGAAATCGTCAGCGGTCACCGGTTCTCCATCTGAAAATCTCATCTTTCTAAGATGGAAGGTATAAGTCAATCCATCCTCGGATACCTCCCAACTTTTCGCGCCGGCCGGTACCGTCTTTCCAGTAGCGGGGCTAACGCCAGTCACTCCCCCTCCCATGATCCTGTTTAGAACTTCGGATGAAGAAGTCTCATCAGCTAGAAGGCTATTGAATGTCTTAGGAAGGGCAGTAGCTGAATAAGTGACCCATCCTCCGTGCTCTCCCGGAGTTAGTTCACCAAATCCCCATAAGTCATCCTTTTGACCTATAGGAACCACTAATGGATCTTCAGGTGCATAATTCTCTTGAGCTGAAGATACTAGTGCAAATACTGAAAACGCAAAGATCAAACTTACAAAAATCGCTAATACTTTTCTTTTCATTTAAATACCTCCTTATATAACTTTTAACGTGACTTATACATCCTCTTAACTTCTCACAAATTTACATATCGGTCGGCAAGTGCTTCTATCAGTGAGTTACGATACGCTTCTGTTTCTGCCGTTGAGGCAGCTACCACCATGCCTACCAGCTCTTGCTCAGTCTTCTCGGATTCAATCAAAGCCTTAGCTAAAGCCATTCCGGCTCCAGATTGTAATTCCATTGTTTGCCCGCTTTTAGCCAAGTTAGCTAATTCATCCATGCTCAGCTTTCCAGCTGATAATTGACCAAATGCATTTCCGGCAGCAGCTCTCACCCATTTGTCCAGTTCTAAATTGGCGGCCATAGTCTTAAGTTCCTCCAGGCTCGGACTGGGAGGAAAAGGGCCAACGTATCTAATAGCTAGAGCCTCTGAGGCAGCTCTTTTTATTTTATCACTTTCAGTCTCAGCAATGAGCGTTTTTAGCTCTTCAGATGTTTTAATATTTGGGTAAATCGCTGATAGGGCTTCAACGGCTGCGTTTTTGAGGGCTTCTGTCTCACCATTCTTAGCAATCTCTTCCAAATTCTCAGCAGCATATCCTTCAACACCCTTTACCCCGAATGAAGTATAAAAGTTTGCTAAAGCTATTCCAGCAGCCTCCCTAATTTGGGGATTCTCACCCTCCACTGCCCTCTTTTCTAAGTTCTCGGCTATCTTCTGGGCTTCCTCAGAAGTGGTTATCTCACTTACGTCTCCGTAAAGTCCTGCTAAAGCTGGAACCGCTGCCTCTTTCAGTTCTTCTGTTGCTGTCGTGGTTGCAACCTCTTCTAATTCCTCAACAGTCATATCCGATTCCAAATATAATTTGCTCAAAGCTAAGGCAGCAGCCTCCCTTATCTCAGGAATAAAATCAGTAGCGGCAATTTCTTTAAGTTCTGTTTCAGAGCGGGCAAACGTGGAGATTCCCGCTAAAAGCAAAGTTGATACTATTATCAACAGTACGATGGAACATACTTTTACTCTCGATTTGCTCATACTATACCTCCTTATTATTTTGTTCCTGCCTTCATTACAGATCTATAAACCTTTCTCTCCTCATATATCACCTTCCTTGTCTTTAATTATTTACCTCAACTAAAAATTATATCAAGACAAAAAAATAATTCAAATTGAATAGCCATCGAGATTTGGAGAAGAAGTAAATTGAAAGTACTTTAATCTGGAGTTAGTGAAATCAAAGAGTTAGGATCGGTAGAAATTGATAGTAGCAAGCGTAGCCTGCCATATATTCGCGCTAGGTTAAGATAAATTAAGATAATCGAGACCTTCTCAAACTGAATATTTTGCCCTGAAGCTTGACTCTATAAGACTAAGACTCTATCATGAATTGGAAAAGAATCCGCATCAACCAATTAAGTGGGTTTCTTTAATCGCTATGTCCAGATGCGAAAGTTCACCGGAAAGTGATCAAATTAAGACAATGTATATTGACTTGGCAGCTAAAGCTATAGAAAGTTACGTAACCAATGGGGAAGTTATGGATTTACCGGAAGATTGCCCAAAAGATTTTTATGAAGAAAGAAAGGGTGTATTTGTTTCCATAAAAAAGGAGGGCGAGCTTCGCGGCTGTATAGGAACTTATATCCCTACTGAAGAGAATCTAGGCAAGGAGATAATTACTAATGCCATCAAGGCAGCTACCGGTGATCCGCGGTTTCCGCCGATAACAGAGGAGGAACTTGATAAGTTAGAAATTAGTGTGGATATTTTATCCAAACCGGCCAAGTGCTCTCGAGAAGACCTGGATCCAAAGCGATATGGAATACTAGTGGAAAAAGGGGGCCGAAAGGGTCTGTTACTTCCCGATTTAGAGGGGGTGGATACTGTGAATGATCAACTCGATATAGCCAAAAGGAAAGCCGGTATCAGCCCCCAGGAAGAGGTCGAAATATACAGATTCAGGGTAGAAAGGCACAAAAAAACTTAAGGGTAACCCGGGTAAATCCTTGTTGAGCTTACCCCCAATTAAATCTTCCTGAAATCACTCCCGGAAGTTGTTATAATTATCATGAGATGAAAACTATTGCTTTTCGCACTTTGGGTTGTCGAGCTAACCAATACGACACCCAAATGATGAGGGAGAAGCTTCCCAAGGAATGGAAGCTAGTTCCTCCAAACAATAAGGCGGACGTCTTTTGCATAAATACCTGTACGGTTACCAATTCATCCGACAGCAAATCACGGCAATATATCCGGCAAGCTAAAAGGAAAAACCCTAACAGCTTAATCTTAGTCACCGGTTGTTATGCTCATAGTTCTCCCCGAGAAGTCTACAATGTAAAAGGGGTAGATGTAGTCTTTGATAATACCCAAAAATCCAATATAGCAAAGATAACAAAAGCTGCCTTAAACGGTAAAAGGGGTATAATAACTGGCAACGGAGATCGTAACCGACTGACCAGCGAGAAAATTACTTTCGATGAAAAGCACACCCGGGCCTTTCTAAAAATTCAGGATGGATGTCAAAAGCGCTGTTCATTTTGCAAAATCACCTACACTCGAGGCCCATCCAGAAGTAAACCAATAAGAAAGATCATAGAAGAGGTAAAAGAGCTAGTGGCCAATGAATATAGAGAGGTAGTCTTCTGCGGAATTAACCTAGCTGAGTACGGTAAAGAGAGCCAAAAAATCGGACCAGAAAACAATAAATATCCGCTACTTGAACTGTTAACCAAATGTGCGAAAATAAATAAGCTTAGAAGAATTCGCCTATCATCGATAAATCTGGAGGGGATAAGCTCAAAATTGCTAAAATTTTTTACCCAAACCGATAAAGCTTGCCCCTATTTTCATATTCCCCTTCAGTCCGGCGATGATCAAATTTTAAGAAAAATGCGCCGCGGCTATAAGGCGGAGGATTACCTCAGAAAGGTAAATCAAATAAAAAGTATTATACCTAACGCTACGCTAGGTTGTGATATTATGATTGGCTTCCCGGGAGAAACTGAAGAAAATTTTGCTAATACTTGCCAATTAGTTGAAGAATTGGGTTTTATTAATACCCATGTATTCAGATATTCGAAAAGAGAAGGTACCCCAGCAGCAAGCTTTAAAAATCAAGTCCCCGAACGAATCAAAAAAAAGCGAATGGATTTGCTAAAAAGAATAACAAAAAGGGTAGAAAAAAGAGAAAAGAGCCGTTTTATAGGTCGAAACTTACAAATTTTAATAGAAGAGGAAAGTCCTCTAGCCTGTGCCAGTTGGAGAGGATACTCTAAAAATTTCATCGATGTTCACATCCAGGGTGGAGATGGCTTAGAACCAAACAAGTTGGTAGAAGTGAAAGTAAAAAAACTAGCGGAAAACCATGGCTACCCCCTATTGGGTTATGCGGTTTCCTCCACTTATTAAATTAATAAAATTATGAAAGCTTTAGATGATGAATTAGTCTATCGGGAAATAACGCTAAAGGACAGCGACGAGGCCACAGCTTTGTTAGGCCAATTCAACAAGAATTTAAACTACATTCGGGATAATTTCGATGCAAAAATAGCAGCTCGGGGTAACAAGGTAACCATAGAAGGCGAAGAAGAGGAAGTTGAAACTGCCTATTTACTATTTAATAAACTGCTTGACATGATCGAAGACAATCATATACCAAACCTTGAGGAGGTGAAGTACATCACTCAGAAAGTAAAAGAGGATGAAAACGTAGAGGGGGTTCTGGCTGATGTAATCCACGTCACGTACTGGGGAGAGGAGATAAAACCCAAAACCGTAGGCCAGAGAAAATACGTGGATGCCATGGAGGATTCGGACATCGTCTTCTCCATTGGCCCAGCAGGAACCGGGAAAACCTACCTGGCGGTAGCAGTGGCTATCGAACACTTAAAGAGAGGGAAGATAAACCGAATCATACTTACCCGCCCGGCAGTTGAAGCCGGGGAAGAACTTGGATTCTTACCCGGTGATATTCAAGCAAAGGTGAACCCCTATTTGAGGCCCCTTTACGATGCAATTTATGATATGATACCCGCAGATGAATTTAACAAATTGCGGGATATGGGGAAAGTGGAAATTGCCCCTTTAGCTTTCATGCGGGGGCGAACTTTAAACAATAGCTTTGTCATTTTGGACGAAGCCCAAAATACAACCACCACCCAAATGAAGATGTTCTTAACTCGTATGGGTTTTAATTCAAAAGTGGTGGTCACCGGTGATATAACTCAAATAGATTTGGAAAGGGGCAAATCCGGACTTAAGGAAGTGCGAAAGATACTGGCTAATATTGAAGGGATATCTTTCATTTACCTTGACAAAACAGATGTTGTTAGGCACAAATTAGTAAAGGAAATCATTGAGGCTTATGAAATTTATGAGGGAACAAAAGAGTAGAAAACAAAGCGGCCTAGCCGCCCTAGCCAAAAAAGAAGGGGCTAGTATCTTCAATCTTAAGGTCCCCTTTATATTATCGGCTTTTGCTTTATTTTTAATTGCCCTCTTCTCATTCAAGGTAAATAGCTTCGAGCCCCCTTTTATTACTATTCTTGATTGGGAATATATTATGGCCAAGGGAATCATCATCGGGGTGGCTTTCCTTCTTTTGGTATTCTATCTAAATATCCGGAAGCCAGATATTTTAAAAGATGATCGGCTAAAATGGTTTTTGGGCGGCTTAGTGCTTATCATCGTTCTGTTCGGAAAAGTGACTATCCTCCTGTCCCCATTTCTTGTACCGGTAGCCTTGGCTGTGGGTTTGGCCACTATCTTTTTAGGAAAAGAAGTGGGATTTATCTTAAATATTTTCTTATGCTTATTGGTAGCCATACAAGAGGGAGTCGCCCCTTATGATGCTGTGGTAGCTTTCGGCGGGGGAATGACCGCTTTATTTGGAATGCTGAATCTACAAAAAGGGTCAGATATAGCCATTACTGGTATTGGTATAGCTTTAGTGAACATGACATTGACTTTTGGAGTGCTGCTTTTTTTAGGTGGACCTTCGGCGATTCGCTGGACCCCTCTATCCTGGGCGGGAACCAGCGGATTAGGCAGTGCCTTGCTCATCATGGCCGGTATCCCTATAGCTGAATACGTCACTGAAAAGACCAGTCCTATTGGTCTAATGGAACTTTTAAACCCTTCTCACCCACTGCTTACCAGACTAGAAGAAGAGGCCCCCGGTACTTATGAACATAGCGTGGCGGTGGCCAAGCTGGCTGCTCGAGCGGCCAGAGCTATCGACGCCAACCCCCTGCTGGCCGAAGTAGGTGGCTACTACCACGATATAGGTAAGCTGGAAAATCCCCAGTATTTTATAGAGAATCAAGGCAAGGAGAACCCACATGACAAGGTTTCACCCAATATGAGTAAAATGATCATCGCCTCCCATATAAAAGAGGGTCTAAAACTGGGGCGGGAGTACGGATTGAAAAAGGATGTGTTGCGCTTCATACCTGAGCATCATGGAAAGTCAATTATGCGCTATTTTTACTTAAAAGCATTGCGCGAAAAGCACAAAGAACCGGAAATATCCCCACAGCAGTTTCGTTACGAAGCCATCCCACCGCGTTCGAAGGAAACTTCCATTTTGATGCTGGCAGATTCCGTGGAAGCTACCGCCAGAGCAGAAGATACCTCTCGGGTAGAGGAGATAATAGATGAGGTTTTTCAGGATAAAATCGAAGATGGACAGTTAGATGACAGTCCACTGACCTTAGCTGATCTACATCGGATAAAGGAGGCTTTTGGCGAAGCGCTTCGGGCTAAATCACATTCTAGAGTAGAGGATTACCCCTCCAGCTTTGAAGTAAATGAGGAAGAGGAACGAAGAAGCAAGACCCAGTTAAGTTAGAGAACAGCTTTCCAAGTCGGGAAATTTGATTTGATAATCCATTTAGATTATCTAAATAAAGGTGAAATTAAGCAAGTAAAAACTTATTTGCTATTTTAAAATAGCAAGAAAGGAGGATAGAAGATGCGAACTCTAATCCTTATTTTTTTGGTAGCTGTACCGGTTTTGAGCCTAAACTTCACTGCATTCGGATACCAGCAAAACCAACTTCAGTTGACACTAGGTCTGGGCGGCATCTTAATGGGCGTATCTGCGCTATTAATAGCAGCCGGAGCACTGGTCCTATTCGCCAAGTTCGCCCGCGTACTGGATGCAATAGAGAAAAAATTCAAAGAAGACTAACTATATTACAACCAATCTTATGATCCAAATATGGAGACGGTTAAAAGTTAAACTAAAAATTCGCGCCGGAAGCATTGCGTTGCTTTCTTGCCTCGGTTTGATAATTGGCTTAATAGTAGGAGTTATCCTACGCGATTGGCTATTCGGCCTAGCAGCAGGTTTAGGATGGGGCCTTTTCATGGGAATAATTTTGCCCAAAGCTGTCTAGGCTTCGCTTTTCAGTATGGAAAATAAGGGTTCTTAAAAAGTCAGAATAAAGGAAATGGTTATCAGGGAGGACTCATAAAAATAACCTTCCCAAAATGACGCCCCGCCTCGATGGGGCAAAACCCGGTTGTGTGATGGAAAGAGCTTCTTCGAGCAGAGGCCAGCTCCACACTCATTCCAAAAGATAATGTGTTCCAAATCGGGGATAATCCCCCCGATGGCTCCCCACCAGAGACGAGAATTTCCCGCATGTTTTTCATCCATCTCATTTGTCAACCATAAAGCCCCAAAATTAAAAAGAGCGTGGAAGGCCAGATCAACCGGAGCATCCAAGCTTGGATCGTGATGAGGCATAATATCTAATAAAGCATGGGAAGTAAGGCCTAAAACAAAGGCCTGTAGATCAGTTTGAGCAAAATTATATCCTAACCCCCCTCCTACTACTCCATGAGTACCAAAACCGGCTCCCAGCCCACCAAAGCAAAACAAAGAGAGAGTCAAAGCAAGGGTAGTCACAACTAAAAACGCATTAATTCTATATGATAGCATGGTACCTCATTATAAATATCCCCCCCTCTTTTAAAACTTATCAAGCCCGAGCCGCTTTTCATATAGTAAACTCTCTATCTTCACCTGTCAATTATTAAAATCACCGAGCCAAACTCCCCCTTGCAAATTAGCCATCAAGTTGCTTAAATTCTATGAATTGGTTTCGGTGATTTTAATATCTTTATCTAAAAAACCACTACTTAGAGAAAGGGGGAGGTAATTCTCTTGCAAGGTATACATGGAAAATATGTAGATATTGACTTAACCAACGAGCAATTATGCGATTATGAGATTCCTGACCAGTGGTCAGAGAAGTACCTAGGAGGGCGAGGCATCGGGGTTCGCATTCTGCTGGAGGAGTTGAAAGCTGGAGTAGACCCACTGGGGCCGGAAAATATCCTGGTTTTTGCTACCGGGCCGTTTCAGGGAACAAAAGTTGGGGGCGGAGGAAGGCATGCGGTGATTGCTAAATCACCCAAGACAAACAGTATAAGCGATTCCTTCGCCGGAGGATTCTTTGCCCACCAACTTGGACGCACCGGTTACGACGGGATTATCATCCGAGGGAAAGCAACTAATCCCAAATATATAAGCATAATCGAAGGGGAGGTGAAGATCCGCCCCGCTGATAAATTGTGGGGTAAGGATACCAAACAGACTGAAAACTATCTTAAAGATAAATACAAAGGTGTGCGGGTGACCTCCATAGGGCAAGCGGGGGAAAATCTTGTCTACTTTGCTTGCCTAATAAATGACGAAGGACGGGCAGCCGGGAGGCCGGGCTTCGGTGCGGTAATGGGCTCAAAAAACCTAAAAGCCATCGCCGTTAGAGGAAACACTGAAAAACCTATATACGATCAGGCGAAATTTAAGACAAAGCGTAAGGAACTTACAAAAATCCTAGCCGATGAAGCCGGTCAGGAGTTTGGAAAATACGGCACTCCCGGGGGGGTAAACGGCTTAAACGAGTTGGGAATTCTTCCCACCCAGAACTTTCAGCAGGGTGTTTTCGACGGAGCGGATAAGATAAGTGGCGAGACACTATATGAAGAGATACTTACCGATAGAGACACTTGCACCGGATGTCCAGTGCGCTGCAAGCGAGTAGTAAACACCGAGTTTGGGGGCCAAAAGGTAAGAGGACCGGGGCCGGAATATGAAACTTTGGCCGCTTTAGGTTCACTTTGCCTAAACGATAACCTACCGGCCATCGCACTGGCCAACCAAAAATGTAATAGATACGGATTGGATACCATCAGTACCGGGAATACCATAGCCTTCCTCATGGAGGCAACTGAGAGAGGACTTCTTCCCGATTACAATATAGATTGGGGTGATCCCTATAGGCTAAATGAGCTAATTGATTTAATTGCCAAAAGAGAAAAAATAGGGGATCTTCTTGCTCGTGGAATTCCTGCACTAGCCAGTAAACTGGGGGCTGATTTTGCCCAAGTCATCAAAGGTCAGGAAATACCCATGCATGAACCCCGAGGCAAAAAAGGGTTTGGCATAAGTTACGCCACCAGCCCTCGGGGGGCAACTCACGTGGAGGGGATGCACGATTCGGTATTTGAGTCGGCCCCTGTGGCCTCTGAGCTGGGGCTTGAGGGCACCTTGGATCGATTCACACTTCAGGATAAAGCAGAAGTGGCCAAGACCTACGAAGACCTGATGTCTTTTACCAATAGTTTAATCATGTGCAGGTTTACCTCTTTTAACCGGGTAGGTGAACATTATGTCTACCCCAAAGTAAGGGAAGTGCTCTCTGCGCTGATCGGACGGAAAATAGATGCCAAAGAAATGTTAACCATAGGTGAGAGAAACTACTTGCTTTTGAGAATAGCCGCGGTAAGGGAAGGATATGGAAAAAGTGAAGATGATTTAACCAAGAGATTAAAACAACCCCTTCCCCAAGGGGCAAGCCGGGATGAGCCAATTCCAGACCGGGATTTTAAAAAGGTACTTGCCAATTACTACCGACTTAGAGGTTACGGAAAGGACGGTAAACCTACCAAGGAAAAGTTAGAGGAGTTGGATATGGACCTTGAAGTCCTTGAATAACAATATTACTCATCGTCTATAGAAATAGGATACCGCCACTATGAAACTTACTGAGAACCTTTATTATTATCCGGAAGCTGGACCCCTCGATTGTAATACCTACCTGATCCAAGACGAGACTACAATTTTAATCGACCCTGGAAATGACAGCTTGATAGACCAGTTAACAAAAGATATAGAAGCTGACGGTTTAGAGGTAGAAAATATCGACCTGATCGTAAACACTCACCTTCATTTGGACCACTGCTTGGCTGACCAGTCTTTAAGATCAATTTCTAAAGCCCGGATAGGACTGCACGATATTCAAAAAAAGTATAAGGAAACTGCTTTAGGAAAAGTTTCTGAATTTTTTGGAATAACCCCTCCTAAGCTAGAGGAGGACTTAGAACTGGACAATCAAATAAACACCGGTAAATTAGAAATTTCTATTCTGCCTACCCCAGGCCACTCCCCCGATCATATTTGTTTTCACTGCCAGCAAGATGGATTTTTAATATGCGGCGATCTAATATTTACCGAAAGTACCGGCCGGGTCGACTTGCCCGGTGGTGATAAAACAAAAATCAGCCAATCAATAAAGAAAATGGAAAAACTTTCCTATGAATTACTTCTGCCCGGGCATATGGATATAATCAGAGGGAGGGAACAAATAAAGAAAAATTTTGATCATATAAAGAGATTTGTACTCAATATGCTTTAGGAAATTGTTAATAAATTAGACTATCTTAACTGGTAAGGGTTATTAGGCCCTTTTTCTCCTCCCCATCGGCATAGACATCCAAACCTTCTTTGAACTCGAAATGGTAAACACCATCTTCGCCGTATTGTTTCACACTTCTCTGAAGAACTTCCCGATTGAAAGTATCCCCCCTATCCAGCCTGCAGGGCAAGTAGATAGTTTTTGAGGCTACCATATCCGCATAGAAATGCGTGCCGTAGGATAGCTCCGGGGAAAACCTGCCAGTGGCCATTTCCACCACTACAGAGGCACCAGAAATCTCGCCGTAGCGAGTAGGGACTCCCAATTGCGGATTGGAAGTGCCCCATCTGCCCGGCCCGATAAGAATATAACCTCCACCGATCTTACGGTCAATTTTTCCAACTTCTCTGGCCATTTGGTGACCTTTTGAGTGATGATACTCTTTGGGATCCACAAAAATCAGATGTTTTAAGTCAAGCTTATAGCCGTTTCCCAATACGTTATTTGCCCTCAGCAGGACTTTCTCTTCCGTTACTTCAGGGAGGTGAATGGGGCGAAATTCTTCATGGCTCCCCAATCTTCGCACCTGCAGTAAGTAAAATAAGTCCACTTCATCTCGCTGGGGAAAGTCTTTATCTTGCGCCTTTTGTTTTTCCGGATCCATTAACTTAGCCAACTTATCCCTATTAGCGAAGTCCAAGGCGAATTCTAAATCTATGTTGGTATTAAATAGCTCCTCCAATTTGGCTAACAAACTTTTGAGGATGGGAGTAAGAGAAGAAAACCTGGAGTATTTTATCAATTGATCAAAGGTAGCAATGAGTCTTTTGTCATCCTTATCAAACCGTGAGTAATCGGATAAAGTATTATCTTGGTTAACTACTTTCACCACCTTGGGAAAGTGGGGATTGGCCAGCGATGATAAAGGTACTTCATGGAAGGTCTCCTTATCCATATCCAAGACATCTACTCTCTCTTGGGCGTATCTGATGATCTCCTCCGGGTTTGATCCTTCAGGCCTTAAGGCGGGAAGCTTAGGGGAGAAGACCCGCGCATATTCCCGGGATACCGCCTGGGTTCCAACTCCCACACACAATCTTGCCACCCCATCCTCCTTGCTCAATCTGTCCGTCCAGGGGTAAAAATTGCGGGAATAGGCAACTCCACCCACCAACGGATAGTACATATTACCGGGATAGTGACTTCCGATCATATTTTGGATTAAGACGGCCATCTTCTCATCCTCCCAAGGGAGGCCGTGTTTCTTCCGGTAAGCTTTCGCTCTATCTCCAAATGTGGATATATAAATCCGTTTGATAGAGCTAATTAATTCTTGCAGCCTTTTTTCTAGCGATCCAACGTTAGCCAAAAACTCAGACAAATAAACACCTGCATAGGAGTGGTTCGGACTATCCTCCATAAGCGCCGAGGAGCGGACAGCCAAGGGCCTTCTCTCCTCCTTTAGAAAATCACGCAAGCGTAAAACTGCCCACCGAGGCAGCCTGGCAGTCAAAAATCCTTTGGCCATCTCATCGAAGGTAATCTCGCCACTGCATTTAGCATATACAGAATCAGCTAACCGGTTGTCTTGGATGAAGTGATCATAGACTTCAGTTGTTAAAACCAGAGAATCGGGAAACAAGATTCGATGGTCATAGGATGTTAAAGGAGCATCTTCCATCCGCTTTTTGATGTAAATTATACCCCCGGCTTTACCACCCACCTCTCCACGACCGATAAGCTCTACCTGAGAAGGTAAGTCCCCGGCTCCTTTGGCCCAAAATTTTAAACTACTTTCCGGCGATTTCATAACTTAATCCCCCAATTTGCGTCCTAAACTTATCCTCATTGTTATTATACCACTTGCTAACAATCAGTCAACGTTAACGTATTGTTAACCCAAACACGTAAAATCCGCTCTTTGTAATTCAGTACATACACAGGCTTTTTCCGACCGGTTAGTTAAAACTCACACTCTAAACTGGCGGTAAAGGAAACTATTTGCTCATCGTTATACGGGTTGTGAGGATAATTTTTATCGGTATATTCAACCGAAGTCCTAAGCTTCGTACCTTCCAGTATCTCTTCTTCCATGGTTATTTCTAATGTATGAGAGCTTAAATTTTTAATTGAATCATGGGGATAATTTTTTGTCTGGGTTTCCCATAATATGGAGACACCCGATCCGAATTCCATTTCGATGTCTGCTGTCCTCTTCAACCAATCCTTAGAGGGATTTGAGGGGTAAGCTTTGTGATAATGTTCCCAATCTACGTCTAAAGGACCCAATCCCACTTCTACTTTTTGCTTGGTGTTGATATAATCCTTGTAAGAAGCATTAGGATATGAGAGGTGCACTTTTTGGGAAGAAAATGAGAAATCTAGCGACTTTAGGGCCGGTTCTAGTTCTATTTCCCACTGGTTCTTCAATTTATCATAAACCGGGTTCCGGGGATAGGCGGTGGCCTCCTTAGTCCAGGACCCCTCAATACTATTCTCGCCAAATTGGTGAGAATAGTCGATTTCACCCATCTGGATAGTTCTGTCCTTTTCACTGTCCGTGGGGCGCCTTCTCACCTTTCGCTTTAAAGCTAGATCCAATTCGCCACCCTTCCAAGGGAACTGAAATTGAGCAGAAAATTCCACCGTCCACCTGTGTCTGCGGGGAAGGATTTCTTTTGCCTTCTCGATCAGCTTCTCGGCCAGTACCAAATCTAGATTGTCCTCAAAAAACTGATCTTCAACCTCCTCTATGAAGTCCTCTAGGCTATCCACCGCCTCTTCTCTTTGGTCCTCTTTTAGATAGGATAACGCTCCCTCCTCTTCATCTAAGTTTTCAATCAAAGCTTCTTCCATATCTCCAGGGAGGTCCTGCCCTTCGATGTAGGCTATTAAATGGTTGATGGCTTGTATGGATGATTTAACTTTCGCCGGCTCGATTTCACTATCTATGTAGTTAGGATAAAGACTCTTTTGCCAGTCCATAGCACCAGCCAGCTCGCATGAATCAAATTCTTTTTCCCATTTCAACTCTACTTGGTCGGTCAACCGATCATAAGTATCTTTTAGGGGGTCCAAATAGCCCCGGTTTTGGAATTGATAGGTAAATGATCCAGCCCAGTCCGTCCCTTCCGGGGAGAGATCAAATCCTAAATCAGTAGTGACTTGATCCTTGCTAGGCGCTGTATGGTCTGTCTTCTCCCATCCGGTTTCTAGTCCAATTTGGACATCGGAATAGTTTATGAAAGAACTTACCTCCAGCCCTCTTTCTGTGTGGGCATCACTCATCAAACGTATGATGTAGTCCGCCTTGTTCCTAATCCGGTCTGCCTCCACCCTTTTTATTTCCTTACCTTTATACTTTAAAGTGACCGCCAGTAGATCATGCAGCCCAGATATGGCACCTACGCGGTCTCCGTCCGTTAAAAGAAGGACCAAACTTCTTAATTTTGAAGCTAGTTCATCCTTGATCTCATCCTTGGCATGAAGCCTGACCTTGCCCATCATATATTCCAAATAATCGTATTTTTTCTCGATTGACTTCGCCATTTTTAGTACAGAGGCTATCTTTTTTTCATACTGATATTCGCTTTCCTCAATACGGTCTATGAAATTATCTTCTAGCTGATCTACGATGTTTTCCATACAATCTTCCAAATCACCTATATCAATTGGCTCCCCCATATTCCTGATCTCCTGAAGCCCGTCCCCAACCTCGTTTAAAGCCTTACCTAAATCCTTTACCAATCCTCCATAACTGTTTCTCAGACCACCAAGCTCTTTGCTAAGCTCGCTTACCGTATCTAGCCGCCAGGTGCTCATAACCTGCTTAAAATCCGGATCGATTTCCAGATTTAAATCAAAGATTGAAAAACCAAAGGATAAGTCCGAAGCAAAGGTAAGCAAATCTTTATCCAATCCTAGGATATCCCTTGTCTTCTCCAATTCGCTAGATTGCTCGAAAGTTACAACCCGAGCCGAGATAGGAAAAGCGATAAGTAAACAAAAGAGTACATACAAAAGATAAGAAGTAAAATATTTTGCCCGGTGAGAAATAGGTTACAAACCCTCCTTTAGGGTTATTTTAAACTATAATATTATAAAAGAGAAAATTTGTCAAGAAATAGGTGAGATTATAGTTAAAACAACCTTATAGAAGGGTTAAATCCACGATATAAGCCCAAATCCCTGGCCGTTTCGATAGTTTGTATGAATTCTTCTCTGGTGGGGCGCCGATCCAGCTCCTTGTACTCACCGGCTCGGTAGAAGGGTCGGTACTGATCCATTATATTTACGTAAGTTTGAACCGAAAGATCCTTGGCAATAAATTCAAGCACTTTACGGGACCCGGCTATATTATTGGGTAAAACCAGATGCCTAATTAATAGACCCCGGGTGGCAACTTGATTCTCAATTTGTAAATCGCCCACCTGCCTGTACATTTCTTTAATTGCCTGTTTAGCTTTTGTGAAATACTGGGGGGCATCTGAATAGATTGAACCATTCTGGTCGTTACCGTACTTGAAATCGGGCATGTATATGTCCACTACGCCTTCGAGAAGTTTGATAACTTCCGGTGATTCATATCCTCCGCAGTTCCAGACGATGGGTATCTCCAGGCCGTCTTGAGCAGCCAGCATTACTGCTTTAACTAACTGAGGAGCAAAGTGGGTGGGGGTAACAAAATTTATGTTGTGACAACCTCTTTTTTGTAAATTGAGCATACGAGAGGCAAGCTCTTGGGGAGTAATAAAATCTCCTCTACCCAACTGCGACAAGGAATAGTTTTGACAGAAAACACAATGTAAGTTGCAATTAGTCAAAAAGACCGTTCCCGAGCCATTTCTTCCCACCAGAGGAGGCTCCTCACCGAAGTGGGGCCCTACACTGGATATTTTCAGTTTGGCACCTGACTTACAGCTTCCCTCCTCGCCTTCTAGGCGCCTGGCTCGGCATTTTTTGGGACAGAGGACGCAAAGCTCCAAGAGCTTGTATAATTTATCAACCTTGTTTTGAAACCCGTTAGCAGAAAGTTTTACATAGGCGGGTTTAAAATCAGTCTCCTCCAGCATTTTCGGGTTCCCAATCGTATTCAGGCTCTTCTTCGCTGATTGCTCCCATATATTCCCTTTCCTTCTTCCGCCCCCACAGCGAAAATAAAACCATAAAAAGTATAATTCCCCCCGCTAAGGGCATAACTATAATACCGGGAATGGCCCCGATCTGCGCCCTTTTCATCATAACTTGTAAAGAATCCGTTCCAGTAGGATGATGCCACAACTTCATCAACCAGGCAACGAAGATGGTCAAAAACAACCATAAATAAACCCGGTGCAGACGATGGGAGACGGCTTGTAGGTGAGAGATCTTATGCTTGGGCCTCCTCAAGTCTTCGGCCAGCATCTCCTTCCATTTCTTGCTCACCTCTCCCTTGGTAGGATGTAGCATCTGGGCGATGAAATTTTCCTCAATAACCTGTACTCGGGAGCGCCATACCTCATAGGCCCGATATCTTCTGGCTTCTATATATAAAAAAGCAAAGATAAGCAAAGTTGAAAGCAGAAGAAGTAGATGGGTATTAGCCGGCGAGGAGAAAGTCCAGGTGATTATGGCCGCAGTTAAAACGATAGCATAGTTGGGCGTTTCATCCATCCGCATCCGCCAAGTATTGGCCCTTTGCACCTCACCGCGGTAAAGATGGACCAACACCGTATTTAACTGTCCGGCTCTCTTGGTGAGCTCCTCTTCTCTCTTCGAGACTTCCTCATCAGCGGACATAGCATTAATTCTCTTCATTTCGTATTATATAGCAAAGAAACGCGTTTGCAAGAAATCACCTTATAGAGACCCGTTTAAAAATAACTTTGTAACAATCGCCGATCAAAACAAAATTTATCATCAACAATCCAATCAGTAAGCCAATGGAAAAGACAATCGTTTCCTGGAGCGGAGGTAAGGACAGCGCATACGCTCTTTATAAAGTTAAAGAGGAGGGCAAATTCCGCATATGCGGCCTTCTTACTACCCTGTCCAAAAAATACGGAAGAAGCAGTATGCACGGGATAAGAAGTGGATTAATCAAGCAGCAGACAAGGTCTTTAGGAATCCCCTTAAATAAAATATTCTTACCCCACGACTGTTCCAACCGCGACTACGGAAAAATTATGCAAAAGACCTTAGAAGAGTATAAAAATCAGGGGATAGAAAGTATGGTCTTTGCGGATATTTTCCTGGAAGAGGTTCGAAATTATCGAGAGGAGAACCTAAAAGCTGCCGGCTTCAAAGGCTATTGGCCCTTATGGAAAGAAGAAAGCTATAAAATCCTACGAAAGTTTTTAAATAAAGGGTTTAAAGCAACTGTG
Organism: uncultured Thermotogae bacterium; assembly: GCA_964443275.1. Taxonomy (GTDB): domain Bacteria; phylum Bipolaricaulota; class Bipolaricaulia; order CAYUCE01; family CAYUCE01; genus CAYUCE01. Next base: position 18,877 of record CAYUCE010000019.1, read on the forward strand.
GTGTGCGTGGATGCAGAAAAGCTGGGTCGGTCCTTTGCAGGAAAAGAATTAGACTATAAATTCTTAAATGACCTCCCACCGGATATCGACCCTTGTGGAGAAAACGGAGAATATCATACCTTTGTCTGGGACGGGCCAATATTTAGCCGTCCGATTCAGTTTAAGAAAGGTGAGATAGTAAAACGAAAAATAGGGGAAAAAACTTTCTATTACTGCGATATCATAGATAAGTAATGCTACTTCGAATCTTACATCAAATCAAAAAAGCATTTTAAGCTATGAGCAATATAACGGAAGGTTATCTTATTAATATAGGAGAAGGTGAAATCTTTTATCGTTTTACAGAGGGGAAACCCTGGATTGTGTACTTACACGGATTCGTAGGGAACATGACCGGCCTTAAAAAGCAAAGGGAATACTTTACCCGCAAGGGATTTGGTGAGTTAGCAATAGATCTTCGGGGAAACGGTAAGTCTTTCAAATCCAAAAAAGAGGAAGATTACAAGCTGGAGAGATTTACGGATGATCTTCTAAAAGCTCTAAAGGAACTAAAAATTGAAAAATTTCATCTTTTGAGACACTCCATGGGTACCATGGTTGCTCAAGCCTTTGCCGTTAAGTATCCACAAAAGGTAACTTCCTTGATCCTTATCGGTTCCTTTTTCAGCCTGACTCAAGCCTTGGGCTGGAAAAGCAAATTGCTTTCACTTTTTAAGCTTCCGGTAAAAGCTACCACGGGTTTACTGGACTTGATTAGTGAGTCCAGCCGGGAATCAACTTACTACCCCGACTTTAGCCGGGATTATGGTAAAAACGCAGAATGGAAGAAACTTTTCCAGGATATTTATAATCAAGTTCGGGCCTTTGGTAGTTCACCGCTGGTTCAAGGTTGTGCTTTACTAAGTTGGAATACGAAAGATGTAGCTCATCAGATTAAAGTTCCCACTTTGCTAATCCACGGATCTAGTGACGACATAATTCCGGTGGAGATGGCTTACAAATTGAAGAACTTAATACCCGGCTCGAATTTAGTAATTTTGGACGGAGCTCATATGGTCCAGGCCAGCAACCCTAGGAAAGTAAATCAGGCTATAGAAGATTTTATTTACAGTCCAAAATAAACTTGCCATTTGACCTTCGAGCGATGATCACTCGCTTTAAATAAGATAGCAAGCAATACCTAAGATCAATAAAGGGTGATATTTATGAAAAGCGAGAAAAAATTTATCAAAACTAGTGATGAAGATAAGATAGCAGCGGTAATCCATTATCCCCATCAACAAATTAAAGGCTCTGTTTTGCTCCAGCACGGCTTCTTTTCAAACAAAGAAGGAAGGTACAAAAAAAGAGCTAATTATTTAGCCAGAAATGGCTATAAAGCAGTGAGATTCGACCGCCGGGGATACGGGGAATCGGACCTATCTTTTAACCAATTTAATACCACCACCGGAATTGAGGACACCGTAACTATAATCGATCGCCTAGAAAAGGAAGGTAAAGAAAATTTCGCCATTTACGGATCAAGCTTCGGAGGATTTATAGGCATTTTCGCCGCCCAAGATCCCCGGATCGATGCTTTGGTTCTAAGATCGCCGGTTACCTACACGGACGGAATATTTGATGACCTAAGAAGTGAAGTCAAAAAGCAGGGTAAAGTTGAGCTTGAAGAAATGAATCATCAGTATATGGATAAAAGCTTCTTTGCGGATTTTGACACCTATAACGTAGAATCTATATTGGATAAGATTAAGGTTCCCACCCTAATTTTCCACGGCACAGCCGATGAAGTTGTCCCCTTTGAATATTCCAGACGTTTCTACCAGAACTTAAACACAAAGAAGAAATTAGTAGAAATCGATGGGGCAGGGCATATTTTTGACGTTGAGCATGATCACGTTACCTTAGAAAAGACCATCTCCTGGCTTTCCAAACATCTCAATTCATGGTGAGATAAGATAAATTTGATCGAGGCTCGTTTATAAGATTTTGACAGTCTGTAACTACTTTTCATAGAATTAAGAAGCGAAGCGTCTTCCTTTTGACCATGGCTGAGAACCAAATTATCAATGTCTCAAATAAAAGTTCTACTCGCAGATGACCATACCGTAGTCCGACAGGGAATTAAGTCCATACTAAATTGCGAATCGGACATGGAGGTGATAGCCGAAGCCGCAGACGGAAGAGAAGCCTTACAGACTATCGAGGAGACAAGCCCAGATGTGGCGGTAATGGATATCTCTATGCCCAAATTAAACGGCCTGGAAGCCTCCCGGCGCATCTTAAAATCCTATCCACAAATCAAAGTTATACTACTTTCCATGTACAAAGAGGAAGAATATGCAAAAGAAGCGGTTAAAACCGGGGTACACGGCTATATACTAAAGGATAACGCTGTAGAAGAGCTAACGGAAGCGATCCGAAAAGTGGTAAACGATGACTATTACTTCGCTCCGGCCATACTTAAATCCATAGTTTCTTCCTATCGTGAAGGGCTAAAGGTCGGTGAAGAAGAAAAGTTCGAAACACTTACCGACCGGGAGCGGGAAGTACTGCAGCTAATTGCAGAAGGAAATACCAACCAGGAGATCGCTCAGATCATTTCCAGGTCAAAAGAGACGGTTAGAACCCACAGAGCCAACATAATGAAAAAGCTCGAAATTCACTCTGTACCCGGCTTGGTAAAATTTGCGGTAAAAAAAGGTATTATCTCACCCCAACTTAAAGAAGAGTAATTAACGGCTTTGAATGAAAAGATGTCCCAAATTAAAATTTAACCGACGAGAATTTTTGAAGGCGGGGGGATTTTTGATATTTTCCTTTTCCCAAAAGAGTCGTCCCGGGCCCAGCAAAGACTCATTTTTTCTTGAAAAATTTGATTCTGCATCCAACATAGTTCGGGAAACGGCCGGGGTATTTTTCCAAAAAGGCCCCCGCATTACGGAAAGCTACCCGCCGGGATCAGAATACCCGTTATGGTTTCTAAGCCTTTTACCTACCGATATAAGGCGCGGGTTGATCCATTGGGGAATGTCCATAGCGGTAGGCAAATCCTTTAAGAAACTTGATAATTTCAATTTTGCTCATCTTCCTAAGTGGTGTGTAAACCAATATCCAAACAGAAAATACAATGCTATAGTGATAGGCTCGCCCAACGGCGGAGCAGCTCATCTGGCCGGGCTGCTCAGGGCGCCTTTTTTGACCACCAGTTTCCTTTTGAGCATTAAAAATCGAATTGAGCCCGATGACATCCAAAGCTACTATAATTTCGGTAAAAAGGTGACTGAGAAAATATCCCCCCAAAACCCATGCTTTGAAATAATTAACCACTATGATCCCATACATGATCGAGCAATAATAAAATCCGCCGATCTTATACGGCTAAAACTGACTGCTATTCAAAGCGTTTATAAAAACTTCATCAGCAAAAATCTTGCCGAAGATGGTAAACTTATCCTGGTTAACTGCCGGTATCCATGGCCCCAATACAAAATCTCCCACCGTCAGTACTTCCAAGTAGGGGGTTTGGGAGGAATAACTCCAGGTGAATTTTTATCCAAGTGGTCGCTGGATTTGCCAATAGAGAAAAGAGAAGAATCAGAATGGGGTTGTTCGTCCAAATTTGCGTCTTCCCTAAAGAAGTTTGCCCATGAAAACAATATTTCACTTATCGAACTAAACTTTGACCATCCGAAAGAATATAGCATGCTCGCTTATAAGACCTACACCTTATGTGAAAACGTAAATAAAGACCAGATTCTAATGGATTGTTTCAGTTACCTAAATCCCTACACAAACATCTCCACCGGCTTGCCCGGGCTCTGGCTTCCTTACAATACTCAGGACAGCTTTCAATTTGCCAAAGAATTTTTAAATAATAAAGCTTTTAAAAAAGCCTATCTTACCCTCGCACCTTCCTATTCTCGATGTCCAGATACCGCAAGTTTTGCTGATTGGGAAAGTCTATCCGCCACGGGAACCAAGCTGGAATTTCTAAATGTAAACCCTTCAACTTTCCCCGCCGATCCCCTCGCCCCATTTGCTTTTAAACGGAATATGAACAGATTAAGAAGTTTGTACAAAATTGCACCTCCACTTAAACTGAAAGTAAGCCAGCTTGAGAGCTTAGTTTAGCTAATCCAGAGAAAAGATTTACCCTTTTCATCCGCGCTATATCTCCTAGGGGAGAGAAAATTTTCTTCCTCGCTGCAAACTTTCCACTTTCACTCGTCAAACAGATTCGCCAGCGTCAGAAAAATTTCTCTCCTCCGCTAAACAACCGAGAATTAGAATAGATTTACATATCTCAAGATGGAAATCTTTCTCTGGATTAATATTACCAATATGAAATTCGCAATAATCACTTGGCATATAATATGTATATTGATATCCTAGATTACAGATGACAAGCAGGTGAATGATGTTTTCACAACTACCTAAATACGTACTTTTTCTGATTCCTTTGATCAGTTCGCTAGTTGGTTATGTCACCAATTGGGTGGCCATAAAGATGCTCTTTCGCCCCTTGAAGGAGAAAAGAATCTTTGGAATTAGGATTCCTTTTACCCCCGGACTTATCCCCAGAAAGAGGATGGAACTTGCCCAATCCATCGGCCGATCGGTAGCAGAGCATCTGGTAACCAGAGAATCCGTGGCCCAGCGAATAGAAGATGACCAGGTTAAAGCCAAAATAGAACTTCTAGTTTACGACTGGACTCACAAACTTATAAACCGAGATTTGGGGAGCTTGGATTCGCTAATTCTTGAGGATTTCCGAGCTGAGTGGGAAGAATTTTTAGAAAACTTACCCTCCAGAATTAACCACTGGATCTACAGGATTCTAAAAAGCAAACAGCTAAAAAACCTAATAAGGAACCATATCAGGGGAAAACTCGAAGAACTAGCTGAAGCCCCGATTAATGAAACGGTTCCCCGGAAACTACTAGATGAAATTCCATCCGCAATTACAGCCTCCATAAAATCGTTTACGGAAGGAAAGGAAGTGGAGGATAAAATTGAAGATTTTGTAAACAGGAAGGTAGAGGACATTTTAGAGGAGGACAAAAAACTAGATGCCTATATCCCGGAAGACTTGAAAGTTGCTATTTACGGAAAGCTGGAAGATTTGCTCCCCTTTATCCTGAATAGGTTGGTGGGGGTCTTGGAAGATGAGCAAGTCAGAAAGAGAATAAAGATCTACCTCTATGATCTGGTAGATAAATTAATTGAGGATACCTTTGATGAAAATTCAGTCTGGGATCAATTAAAGCTGGGACTGATGGAATCTTTGGTAATGAGCACCGAAGAAATTAAACTTAACATAGATAAAGGAGTGGACGAAGGTATACCGCAAGTCACCCAGGTCATCAAACAGCCCGAAGTCAAGCAAAGAATTTATGAATCCTTAGTAGCATCCGTAGATTCATTCCTTGAAAAAAAGGTATCCGAGCTTAATTTGAAGGATGAAACCGTAGATAAGGTAAAGGAAAACTCGGCTGCGGCGATTTTAGGGTTACTGAGAAGTAAGATCGCTAGGGTTCACTTAAGCTCCTTTTTGGCCCAGAAGTTGATGCGTTATTCAAAGAAGTCACCCCAAGAAATTATGCCTAAACTTACCCAGAGAGGTCTGGAAGAAATCCCTGAAAGGGTAACCGAATATTTACTATCTTTTTTATGGGGAAAGTCCACCCGTCAAGATATATCCGATCTTATCTCCGGTCAGCTTCAAAAACTTGCCCACAAGCCCATCGGAAAGATCTCTGATTACATACCCGATAGCTTTGTCGAAAAAGGCCGTCAGAAAGCTACCCATTATTTGATCGAGCTTTTAAAGAGAGAGACGCCCAAAATAGTGGAAGCTATCAATATTTCAGATATGGTAAGTGAGAAGGTAGAAGAATTCTCTCCGCGCAATATGGAGAGACTGGTACTGGGAGTTACCGGAAATCAACTAAAAGCGATAACCTGGTTTGGAGCTATTCTGGGTTTTCTGATCGGCATTATCCAAATCGGAGTAATATTTTTGGGCCTGCGTTAAATCGGTTCCACATTTACCCTAATCCCTTCCCGGCCGAATTTTTTTAGCACCTCTTTAACTGAATTACGCATTAACTCCAGATCAGGTCCCTTACAAAGCATCTGCCGGCGAAATTTCCCCCTCAGTTGATAGGGATAATCCTTTGCCGGTCCCAGGATTTGGAAATTACCACCCTCCAGATATTCACTTATCTTTTGGGCTTTCTCTTTTACTCGATCTTCACTTTTCCCCTCTATTCTTAAAAGTATTAGCTTGGAGAAAGGGGGAAACTTTAGTTTTTCTCTTATTTTTATTTCTTGTTGATAGAAACTATCATAATCCTGCTCACTTCCAAATCTTACTGCGTAGTGCTGGGGATGATGGGTCTGAATGATTACCTCCCCCTTTTTATGACCCCGTCCTGCTCGTCCGCAGGTGTGTGAGATTAGTTGATAAGTCCTCTCCCCGGATCTAAAATCCGGCATATAAAGCAAAGTGCCGCCGGCTATGACTCCGGACAAAGTCACATTGGGAAAATCCAGCCCCACCGATATCATCTGAGTTCCCAAAAGGATATCGATTTCGCCTTTCCGAAACGCCTCTAAAATCTTTGAGTGATCCCCTCGCTTTACTCTGTCCGAGTCCATCCTCTCCACCGTAGCCAACGGAAATAGAGCCCTTACTTTCTGTTCCACCTGCTGAGTGCCCAATCCCCAAAATTTAAGCTCTCTAGATCCACACTCCGGACAGGTAGTTACCGATATTTTCTTCCCACAGTAGTGACAAAGCATAGATCCTTGGTCCAAATGGTAGGTCAGTGGAACCTGGCAATCCGGACACTTTATAGGTTCCTGACAGTTCTTACAGAAAACATACGTTGAGAACCCGCGGCGGTTCAGGAAAAGGATTATCTGCTCACCCCGGCTTAGTTTTTCTTTTATCTTGCTTTTCAACCGAGGGCTAAAAATTCCCGATTCATCATTCATATCAGCTATTTCAATAGAGGGGGGGCGTTTGCTAACCACCGGACTGGACATCCTAACAAGCTGGAATTTGCCCGTGATTGCCTGCCGGAAGGTTTCTATCATGGGAGTGGCCGATCCCATAAGCACTGTAGCCTTCTCTATTTCGGCTCTTTTAAAAGCTACATCTCTTAAGTGATAACAAGGAGGGCGTTCGGCCTGTTTATAGGTCCTCTCATGTTCCTCATCGATCACTATTAGCTTGAGATTTTCAAAAGGGACAAATATAACTGATCTGACTCCAATGGCTATGCGAGCTTCTTTATTCTTTATCCTCCACCACTGGCCCGCTCTCTCTCTTTGGGTAAGCCCACTATGGTATATAGCTAATTGATGAGGAAACTGATTTCTAAAACGAGCAATTAGTTGAGGGGTCAAGGAAATTTCCGGTACCGCTATGATGACCTCCCCTCCCCGATCGAGGGCCGCCTGAGCTGCTTTTAAGTAAACTTGAGTTTTTCCACTTCCATTTACTCCAAATAATAATAAATTTTGGCTTCCGGCCCTCTCAAAGCATTCAGTAACTTGATCCAAAGCGGACCTTTGATCATCCGATAGGCTTACTTCTTTGGGTTCTTCCTGGTAAGTAAAATTTGCTAGCTGATCAGCTTCTCGCCTCTCAATGGTCACTATCTCCTTCTCAATCAAGGCTCGAAGTGGACTTTTTGAACACCCTACCGCGGTCAGAAGATCCTTCTCTACCGGAGGCTTTTCATATGCTAGCAAGCTTTTCAAGATATTAACTTGCTGTGGAGCTTGTGAAGAGAGGTCTCCAATTAGTTCCACCACTTTCTGTAAGCTTCCGTTAAGCTTTACATATTTTTCGAAATCTTTGGTTTTCCCGCCGGTAAGCCCACTAGGAATGAACCTTTTTAAAACTATCCCTAAGGGGGTGAGGTAATAATCGGAAATCCAGCGGGCCAGTGTAAGCAATTTTTCATTTACCGCCGGCTTTGGGGCCAGAATTTCGGCTATTTGCTCCAGCTTTCCCTTATAATTTGTTTCCTCCTTTATCTTGATTATAAATCCGGTTGACGTTCTTCCTGAAAATGGGACTCTAACCCTCGATCCGGCCGCTATATTGGCCCGCATGGAAGGTGGAATGTAATAATCATATAGTTTTCTTACCTTTGCGGTGACCGCTACTTGGGCGATTCTTTTTTCCATACCTCCTTAAATCTATCAAACCCGTCCTTTGTTTCCAAAAGTGAATCTGTTTTGTCATAATTTAGATGCCAGAAAATGGGTTGATTTGACAAATTTATATACCTTAAATAGTGATAAAGATTTTGTAAGGGCCTAAAAGACTTAACCCCGAGGTCCATTTGGTGTTTAATATGGAAAAAAGTTTTTCAGTAGATCAGGAAGATGCGGGAAAAAGGATAGACAAAGTAGTGGCCGAAAAAATACCCGGACTCTCCCGCAACCAATGTCAAAAGCTTATAAACGAAGGGGTGGTTTTAGTTAATGGAGAGAAGGTAAAGCCCAGCCAAGCCGTTAAGGCAAGGGACTGGGTGAAGATTAAAATCCCCCCTCAAAGCGAGAAAGTTAAGCCGCAGAATCTACCCCTGGACATAATTTATGAAGACCAAGATATCATAGTGGTAAATAAACAAGCGGGTATGGTAGTACATCCAGGCCCGGGACATCCGGATAACACCTTGGTTAATGGACTCCTATACCATTGTCAGAGCCTAGCAAAGGTGGGAGAGCCATCACGGCCGGGAATTGTTCACCGATTGGACAAAGGAACCAGCGGGGTCATGGTAGTGGCCAAGACAAACCAATCCTACCAAAAGTTAGTCAAACAGTTTAAAGAACGGATGGTGTCCAAAACTTATTTCGCTATAGTCCACGGCGGTTTTGAAGAAAAGGAGGGGCTCATAGATATGCCCATTGGTCGGGACAGGATACACAGGAAAAAGATGACTGTAACTAGTAAAAACGGTAAACCATCAGTTACCGAATTCATAGTTAAAAAAGTGATTGACGGGTATAGCTTGCTTGAGATAACCCCCGAGACGGGAAGGACCCATCAAATCAGAGTTCATCTGGCTAGAATAGGACATCCCATTTTAGGGGACTCAAAATACGGCAGGAAAAGTGAAAAACTGGCCGTAGAAAGGTTTATGCTGCACGCAAGCTCAATTAAATTTAAACACCCCACCACCCGAAGAAAAGTGGAATTTAAAGCCCCTCTACCCTCTGATTTTAAACTTGCCCTAAATTCCTTATCCAAATGAGTTACCTCTCTTACCCCAGGGACCCACCTTTGATGGCTAGCCTAAAGTAATCCAGGGCGGATAGATAAGAAATAGCTATACCCACATATATTAATTCTCCGTAGAATGGAAGGGACAAAAAAGTAGCTCCTACCCCCAAGGCCAAAACCACAGCAGCCATTTTACCTAAGTACCGAGCCGAAAAAATAGGTTTCTTCTCACTAAACAAAAATAAAGCCCCAAATAAGAGTCCCAACTGTTGCACGGCGAGAAGGATAAAAGGCCACCAGGAAAGTTCTATATTCTCTATCCAGGCAAAGGAAAACAGCAAAGCGTCTATTAACACCTTATCCGCAAATGGGTCCACGAATTTCCCGAGTGCGGTGATTTCTCCCATTTTTCTGGCTAGGGCCCCATCAGCTAAGTCTCCGACCAAAAAAATCGCAAAGAAGGCCACGGAAAAATAAGTTCTTCCCAAAAAGAGGGCAACTAATATCAGGGGAATTAAAAGGGTGCGTGATAAAGTTATCCAATTGGCTAAAGTCATTTTGAAGGGAGACCTCGGAGGTAGCGGGGTTGTTTAGTTTATACCTATTCCCCTTTTTCTCCTCCAAATTCCTTTAATTTCTCGCTTATGGTTCGTAATGTCTGATCCACCTTGGCAAACAAGCTACCTTTCTCGTACTGGCCATCCACGAATTTGCCAACCTTCATCCCGGTTAATATTTCAACCCCTTCTGCCACTGTAGAAACCGGCCAAATATGAAAATCCCCCCGCTCGACGGCATCTACTACCTCTTGTTTTAGCATCAGATTATCCACGTTCTGATCGGGAATGATTACTCCTTGATCACCAGTGAATCCCTTAATTTCACAGGTCTTGTAAAACCCATAGATCTTCTCATTTACCCCACCAATAGGCTGTATTTCACCCTTTTGGTTTACCGAGCCGGTGATTGCCACTCCCTGTTTTATGGGCACCTCAGCCAAGCTAGACAGGATGGCGTATAATTCGGTACTAGAGGCACTATCTCCGTCAATCTTGGAATAACTTTGTTCAAAAGCAATAGAAGCGGATAAAGATAACGGCTTGTCGTAAGCAAACTTTTTCCCCAGATATCCCTTTAAGATCATGATCCCTTTGGTATGGACCTTCCCACTCAGGTCGGCTTCTCTTTCGATATTGATTACCCCTTCTTTACCCGTATAGACGTTGGCGGTAATCCGGGAAGGTTTGCCGAATGCGAAATCTCCCAAATGGATATAGGAAAGTCCGTTTACTTGACCTACCTTGGCTCCTTCTGTATCCACCAAAATTTGATTTCTTTCGATCATCTCCTGTATCTTCTCCTCTATCCGGTTGGCCCGGTAATCCTGCTCCTGCATTGCCTTATCTACATGCTCAGCCTCTACATAGTTAGAGTTGCCTTGTTTTGCCCAGAAACTTGCTTCCTGGATTATGGTCATACAATCGCTAAACCTGGCCGATAATTTCTTTTGATCACCTGAACATTCACTAGAGTAATCCACGATCCTAGCTACCCCTGACCGATGGAAGGAAAGCAGACTTGGGTCTTCATCACACCTGGCCCTGATGAAGGAAGCAAATTTATCCAGGTAGGTATCCTTCCTATCCATTTCGTAATCAAAGTCGCTTTTTACGGTAAACAGTTTCTTAAAATCTTCCTCGTATCTTTGCAGCAAGTTATATATTCGCCGGTTGCCGATAATAATAACCTTGGCATCCAGGGGTACGGGTTCTGGTTTCAAACTTTCCGTAGCTGAGTAGCCCATCATATGAGAGGGATCCTCAATTCTTATCTCCCCGGACTTAATAGCTATCTTCAAAGCCTCCCAAGAGATCCCATACTTAAATAAATTATTGGCGTTTAGCACTAGGTAACCACCATTGGCCTCATGGAGCGATCCGGACTTTATCATGGTGAAATCGGCGGTCATTAGCCCAAACTGAACCCGCCGCTCTACCTTTCCAAATAGGTTGTAATAAGTGGCATTGTCCTGAACTATCACCGGGGCTCCCTCACTCTTGCTGTTATCCACTACTACATTTACATCGTATTTTTTAAATGAATCTCCTCCCATAGAAGCCATTTGTAATTTCTGAAGCTGCTGCTGCAACTGCTGTTGGTTGCCTCCTGATTGAAAATCACTCACGTTCTCCAATAAGTCCTTCTTCACCGATTGTAAGTAATTAATCACCTTAGAATAATTACTATATTTCTCTTTTAGTTGATTTACCTTGGGTTCCACCACAAAGGAAGCTGCTTCTCTGGTTACTTTCTCGGTCTCCTTTGACCTCTCCTCCTCGATGTCTCCCACTTCTTGGATTATACCTTGTATCCTTTCCTGTAGTTCCTTTTGTTTTTGCTCTATTTCCTCCTTTTCCTGATCGGAGAGCTGCTGGTAAGTATCCTGATCCACAGGTTCTCCATCTACCAGAGGAATGGTCTTTATGCCAATAGGAGTGCGTTGAAGGGAAAATCCCCTCTTTTCTGCAACCTGTTCTAATTTAGTAAACAATTGGTTTTTTTGTTGATTGTACTTTTCATCAATCTCCTTCTTCCTAGCTTTGTAGGCATCGGATTCCAAAGCCTCTGGAATGTCCTCTTTTAGCATCTCTACTAACTTCTTCATGTCCTCTTTCAAGGTAACCGCCATCCCAGGAGCTAACCTAAGATAGTGGGGAGTATAAGGATCGTCAAAATTATGCACATAACAAAGATCAGGGGGTGTCTCTTCCGAGGAGCTTATCTGGTGCAAGAAATGTTCTACGGCGGACTTTTTTCCGGTTCCCGGAGCCCCTACTACATAGATGTTATATCTATTTTGCTCATCCTTTACTTGAAGGCCTAGCTTTAAAGCCTTCACCGCTCTATCTTGGCCGATTATTTCCCGTAGAGGTTTCACTTCTTCGGTAGTTTCAAAATCAAAACGATTAGGGTCACAAGTTTTTCTTAACTGATCAACCTGCAGTTCCTTCATCCACATCTCCTCCCTTGGAGTATAGATTATCAAAGCATTGTAGGACGCTGCAAGAATAAAAATTTATTCAAGACGTCTGTAAGATAATAAAGGGGTAATTTTTTATCAAATATAAGAGATGTTCAAATAGGTAAAAAGGCAAATCCTTAAAAAAATAATATAGCTTGATGGGTGAAAAAGTGGGGAAGAACTAAAGGGCCGACCTATCTCGAATAAAGAAATTTATTAGCAGCCCTACTTTATTACTTTAACTTTGCTTTCCTTGCCTATCATTATCTCAAACTTAGGTAACCTGCTACTAACAGACCCATCTATCTCAAAAATGGATGCTTCCTCCCCTACAGGGACGGTAACTTGGTAGGTAACTTCTAGGACCTTCCCCGCAAGCATTGACTCCATCCATAGCCACTGACCTTGGTTTTTGACCCGTTTAAATTCTGCTCCCGCTTTGCCCAGGGGACGGAAGTTCCAACCTTCAGGCAGAGTTTCTTGTAACCCCAAAAAAGATACAGCCTGGTTGATGGTGATCACTACGGCGACCTTGAATCTGCCACCCGGATAAACCGAGTCGCTCCCGCTGTCTGTGCCAAGTAAGAAATGGCGATTTGTGGATACCGGAGATTTGCTGACTTTGACTTGCTTAGAGAAGGTAGCGGTTTGGCCTCTTTCATTTACAGTTTTCAATGTAACTTGATACCTGCCGGTTTGTTCAAAAACATACCGAAAAGTGGGTAGAGAATAACTTTCTTCAAAGTTACCATCTCCATCAAAATCCCACTCATACTTTAGAATTTCACCACTTGCAGCCGAGGACAAAGAGGCATCAAAAGTTACTATGGAACCGGCATACGGCTGGTTGGGTTGGAAGCTGAAATAAGCCTTCAACGATTCGTTTTTTGAATCCGCCAATCCATGGGGAGAAAAACTTGAAAAAGTGAGAACTAAAACCAACAAGCCGGTAGCTAAAAGTGATCGCTTAACCGATTTCACAAGACCCTCCTTCCTTAACAATCAGGAATTTTGAATAAGCTCCTCATATTCTCTAGTAGCTATTTTTGTATACTATTTAAGGTTCCACAAACATAGATCTGTAGCGGATGCTCTACTCTGCTTCTTCGAAGCTCTCTGCTTCGCAAGCCTCTACTACGCTCCTTCGTAGCTTCGTAGAAGCGGAGAAGAGTTCGCAGAAGCGTAGAAGAGGACGTAGTAGCATAGAAGAGGCTTTAGCCTGTCCATAAAATTTAACCATCCCAAGTAAGGTGGAACCTTAAAAGGTTCCGCTACCTCCCCACAATCGAGGTCAAGGATTCACCCTGCACCTTAAGATTGTAGAGGATGGCTTTAGAGTTCCACTACCAGGATGGTTCCCATGGAACTTAACACAATCCACCCGGTCTC
>CAYUCE010000020.1:0-32478 GCA_964443275.1 uncultured Thermotogae bacterium
GTTCGAAGCTAGGGGATCATTTCACAAATAGTTGGGAGGTGTTGGTTTCCGGTTGCCTGCATACCCAACCCTACGAATTCATTGGTACCATTATATGTAGGGAATGGCCTCTGTGCCATTCCTATCAACGTGCTAATCAATTGTGAAACGCTCTACTAGGGGTCTGCCTATTGACTTCTAGAAAAATTTCTATTATATTACTACCTAGAAATATCATGAAATATGAGTTAAAAGCCGAGCTAATAGTCAATAAGGTAGGGGAGAAAGCTAGCAGGACTTATATTTCTATGATGCTCACCATGGGGGATCTCCCCCAACAATAAACCATCCTTTTTATATCATCTTTATTTCCGTTCTCATCTCATTAAATTAACTTAATAGCAAAAATTTATTGAAGTAACTGTTCTGTATGTAAAAGACCATCTGACTCCAACTAAAAAACTACAAAAACCAGAACATTTATGGACACCGGATAGAAGCTGGTTAAACGGTATCTGGTAATAACTATCTGAGGAGTGTGAAATGATTATTTCAAAATTTGGGGGCACCTCGCTTGGAGATGCCCATAGAATATCCGAGGTTGTTAGGATAATCGAGGAAAATAGTGCTAACCAGGTGCAGGTAGTGGTGCTTTCAGCCATGGGAAAAACCACGGATCATTTGAATAAAGCTGCTTCTTATGCTGAAATTAACGATAAAAACGGGTTAAAGAGTATGCTGGATAAAATTGCTACAAAACACATGAAGACTATAAAAGATTTAAACGTCAATAGAGACGATATCAAGGTGCGAATATCTGATTACTTGACTCAATTAAAGTCTATCTGTGACCAGGTATGTAAACGAAGAACCCTCCTGCCCCCCATAAAGGATCAAATACTCTCCTTCGGGGAGAGATTAATAGTCCACATAGTATCTGCGCTACTCAATCAAAAGGGGGTGAAGGCCAAACCGCTAGAAGCGGATAGCTTAATTTTAACTGATTCTAACTGGGGATTTGCCAACCCCCAAATAGAAGAGAGTAATGATAGGATAAGAAGGTGTTTAGAACCCTTGCTCAGGGAGGGTGTTACCCCTATTTTAACCGGATTTATTGGGGGCAATTCTTGGGGAGAGATTACTACTTTAGGACGAGGAGGAAGTGACTATACCGCCTCCTTAGTAGGATGTGCTCTAGATTGTGAAGAGATCATTATATACACGGATGTGGACGGAGTAATGACTGCGGATCCACAGGTGGTGCCTAACGCCTCTAGATTACCATTTGTTTCCTATGAAGAGATGGCCGGATTAGCGATATTCGGGGCTGATATGTTACATCCAAAGTCTATCACCACAGCCTGGGATAAGAAGATACCAATACGGATAAAAAATACCTTTAATTTAGGTAATCCGGGTACATTGGTCAGTGAAAAAACTTCTGATTATCCTCCCGTAAAAGCGGTAACTTCTTTAAAAAACTATTCCCTTCTGTTTTCAGAAGGTCAAGATATGTATGAAATTTTTAATACCTCGAAGAATTTATTTAAGTGTTTGGAGCGAAACGGAGCTAATCCAATGCTTCTTTCATATTCTCCGGTTCGCTCGCGTTTATGCTTTGTGTTTAAGGGTGGCCTTAATGGGAAAGCACCCGATATGGTAAATCAAAGTTGGCTAAAAGATTCTGAAGCTTGTGCGGTTTCAAACTATGATTATCACCGGCGAATGGGGATTATATCATTGGTGGGAAGTGGACTTAAAAAGTCGCCCCATTTATCTTACCGAATTTTTAGCTATTTGGAGGAAAGTGGAATATGTATCCTTTCCCTTATTCAGACCCCCTTTGATTCGAGCATTTCTTTTATAGTAGAGGGAAACAAGGTAGAAGAATCATTGTCAGTAATACACGATAATTTTTTGAGCAAAGAGAGAATATGGTGATTCATATAAAGTAGCAAAGCAGGCATAATGTATCTAATCAACCCGTTAAGAGGGAGATGTTTTCTAAAAACCCATCGATTTTTCAAACTCCGTTCAGGACTAGCTTCACGCAATATCAATATGTAAGATGGCACTTCATAAATTTGACAAAATAGACAATTGGTGTTATAATACTCAATGCTTACTTCTAAAATATAAGTATGATAAAAGCTATGAACAACTTGAAAACAAAGTCAAAGTCGGAGATATACAAAACCATCCGAGGTAGGATAGCCTTTTTAGAATATCAACCGGGTGAAGCTTTAAGAGAAGGTGAACTGGTCGATGAATTCGGTTGTTCCAGGACCCCGATCCGGGAAGCATTTATCCGTTTAAACGATGAGGGGTTAGTAAACATTATCCCCCAAAGCGGTACTTACGTTAGTGAAGTCAATTTTAAAGACCTTAAAGAAAATTACAAAGTGCGGAAATACCTTATCAAATTGGCTGGTGAACTAGCTGCAGAAAACGCTACCTCTGAGGAAATAAATAGAATGGAAAATCTGCTGGAGGAAATGAAGCAGCAAACTGATCCGGAAGAGTTGATAAGAATGGATATTGAGTTTCATCGTCTAGTAAATGAAGCAACGCATAATAGTGTGTTAAAAAATATTCTAGATAGCTTAGAAATCCAAGCCGTGCGCATCTGGCTCTTCTCTGGGGATAGATCCTTTCTTTCTCAGTTCGTCAATGACTTCTCCCATTTTATAGATAATATAAAGAAAAGTGACCGACAAAAATGCGTACAGATTTTAGAAGGGCATGTTCAGCAAACAATTGAACATATACAAGATGAATTGCGCAAACTTTGAAGACAGGAGGTTTAGATGCCTACTCAACCGAATCGAAAAAGATTGAGTTATGAGGACTCTTGTCATTATCGTTTTGACCCAAGTATTAAACCAGCACTCAAGGTTGAACTAGATGAAGAATTTGAAGTAAAAATTCAGGATTCTTTATCTGGGAGGTGTAAGAAACCAGAAGATGCTATCAAAATGGCTGAACTTGAAGAATTCCATTATCATCCTGTAAAAACTAACCCTGTAACTGGGCCTGTATATATAGAAGGGGTTGATAGAGGTGACACTGTTGTAGTTGATATCATAGACATCATACCCGATGAAGATGGTTGGGTGGCTAAAATTCCCGGATTCGGTCAACTGGCAAATGATTCTAGATGGCCAGAAGGCAAGGGCCCAAATATTCGAAGAATTAAACATTTACCTGGACCAAGTGGAACAACGTCAGATGGTAAAGCCCAATTTACTCGCGATGACTCAGACAAACCACCAATTGAATGGGACTTAGCTCCTTTCTTTGGAACAATTGGGCTTGCACCTGATCGTGAGGCTATATCTAGTATCACAGGACCATATGCAGCAAATAAAGGAGGATTTGGAGGAAATCTCGACGTACGCGATGTCAAGAAAGGTTCAAAACTTTTACTTCCATCCTTTAATGAGGGAGGATTGCTTTCAGTAGGAGATATGCATGGGTCGCAGGGAGATGGGGAATGGTGTGGGATAGCCGATGAAGTTGCAGGACTAGGGATATTAAAATGTAGGGTTATCAAAGAAGCTATGATACCTTATTTGCGTATTATAAAAGAAGATAGTATTATTCAATTGAATAATGGACGGCCGTTAGAAAGGGCTCTAGATGAAGCCACTATCTGGTTGATGGTGTGGTTGTGCGAGGATTATGGCTTTGAAAAATTAGAATGCATAGATTTCCTTGCAACGTGTCCAGATTTTAGATGCTCCGTGTATCAAAGTGTACCACCAGATCATTATACCATAGGAGCTGAAATATCTAGAAAATACCTTGATTGATATAATCGGGGGAATTATTAGGTGATAAACAAGAATTGTATCTTTTCCCTAGGAGGTGATAGGAGAATTGATAGATACTTATATATCGAATAACCCCATAACAGAGTACCTTCACAGCTAGTTATAGTTTACCTAAGGAGGTTTTATGAAAAAGATGCAGCTTAGTAGGTTTAGGATTATTTTGTTCCCAGCTTTACTTATGCTAGTGATAACATCAGTTTTTGGTGTAGCTACACAAGAAGTGAGAAACCCAGATATGATAATTGATGTTCTTGCAAGTGGTCCTGACACACTAGAACCGGCTCACTGTTTTAGCCTTGAAGGGGAATTAGCCATCCGGCAAATGTATGAGAATTTAATTGCCTGGAAAGGTGAATCAATGACTGAATTTGAGCCAAGGGTCGCTGCTAAAGTGCCATCTAAAGAAAATGGTCTAATATCGGAGGATAATTTAACTTACACTTTCCCAATAAGGAAAGGAATAAAGTTCCACAATGGTGATGAATTAACACCTGAAGATGTTGAGTATACCTTTGAAAGAAACATAGTTTTAGACCCCGTTGGAGGACCAATGGGGATGGTGATGAATGCACTTCTAGGCGTGTGGTCAACACGCGATGATGAAGGAAATATCCAGGTCACATTTGAGGAAATAGATAAATCAGTCGAAGTAGATGGAGATAACGTTGTATTTCATTTAAAACAACCGTCTCCTGGATGGCTGCAAATAATATCTCAAACCTGGGGAGCAATTCTTAACAAAGATTGGATGATCCAACATGGTAGTTGGCCAGGAACGAAAG
This sequence comes from uncultured Thermotogae bacterium, assembly GCA_964443275.1. Classification (GTDB taxonomy): domain Bacteria; phylum Bipolaricaulota; class Bipolaricaulia; order CAYUCE01; family CAYUCE01; genus CAYUCE01. Next base: position 4,595 of record CAYUCE010000020.1, read on the forward strand.
AAACCTGGAAAGAATACAATAATCCACAAAGGGAAGAAATGATATTATTTGATAAAGCCATGGGAGCTGGTCCATATAAGCTTGTAAGATGGGAGAAAGATCAAGAAGTCGTTTTTGAATTCTTTGAGGATTATTTCAGAGGACTTGCAAAGATTCGGAAAGCGGTCATCAAAATTGTTCCTGAATGGTCAACAAGATTTTTAATGCTTAAAACAGGAGATGCTGATTTCGTCACTGTACCCAAACAGTTTGTAGAGCAAGTAAAAGAAGCTGAAGGAGTGAGAGTTAGAGAGGGTCTTGCAGCTCAGAAAATATTTGCTGTTATATTTAACCAACATGTAAAAACCGGTTCACATAAATATGTTGGAAGTGGTAAACTAGATGGGAATGGTGTACCTTACGACTTCTTTTCTAATCTGAAAATTCGAAAAGCTTTTAACTACGCCTTCGACTTCCAAACTTATATTGAAGATATATTCAAAGGTGACGCAAGACAACCAGTAGGTGCACTTCCATGGACTATGCCTTTTGTGAACCCTAATCAAGAAACTTACCACTTTGACTCTGAAAAAGCAGAGGAGCTTTTCAAGGAAGTATATGACGGAGAATTATGGGAAAAAGGTTTTAAATTGACTATGCCATACCCAACTGAACATATTGAGACAAAGGGTATGGTAGATGTTCTTAAATTTAATCTTAAAGAAATAAACCCAAAATTTGACGTAGATACTATTCCTTTGACTTGGTCTGAATTTTACGCTGATCTCGCTCAGAAATTTACTGCGTTAGCACCTGTTTTATGGATAAATGACTATCCAGATCCAGCTAACTCATGTCAGGCTTGGATGGGGAGTCGTGGATACTACGGACAACATATGAGTTTAGGTGGAAAGTATGATAAATACTGTCATATGGGGGCTACTACAATAGATTATGATATTAGAAAAGAAGCATATGACAAAGTTCAAGAGCTTTCTTATGAAGACGCCGTTGCCATCTGGGGAGCTCAGCCAGAATTGTGGCATGTTTCAAGAACGTGGGTAAAAGGTTGGTCTCGTTATCCACCAATGTTTGCTATATTCGCCAACTATTATTACCAGTTGGAGAAAAAAGCAGATGATTCATAAACAAAAATATTGTTGAATTGAAGTTGTAAACAGCTCAACCAGGTAGGGTTAATTAACCCTACCTGGTTGATTTCTAACTATTAGTTACTTATATTGCATATTAATTGTAAAAGATATTAGGATATCGGTAGCCTCTGAAATTGGATAAGTATAAGTTGTACAGGTACTTTGTGAATTATCATGCTTGTTAGATATTAAATGTTGTTATGCCCGTAATCTCAAGTTAATTTGCTATATAAATGTGTTAAAGTGAGCTTAGGACAAATAGTAGGAACATAAATTATTTTAATTATCATGAAAGGTTTTATGTTAATTAGAATATATAAAAATGATAGCATATATAATTAGAAGATTTGCTTTGATACCGATCGTTTTATTTGGTGCTACAATTCTAATATTTTCTATTTTGCAAATGATACCACCTTATCAGCGTGTCTTTGCGTATATTACAACTCCTGTTAGAGTTAAGGAAGCAGAAATTGATGAATTGATCAGTCGCTATGGTCTTGATGATCCACTACCTATTCAGTATTTCAATTGGTTGAATAGGGTTTTTCATGGAGACCTTGGTTGGTCTCAAAGTGCAAAAATGCCTGTCGCTGATGCGATTATACAGTTCTTCCCAGCTACTTTAGAACTTGCACTATATGCTTTTTTACCTACGATAATGGTCGGTATTTGGCTAGGGGTTTTATCAGCAACCCACCATAATAATCCAATAGATCACATTACAAGAATTATATCTATTACGGGATGGTCTTTTCCTACATTTGTATTTGGAATATTTGTCCTTATGATTTTTTACGGAGGTTTAGATTGGTTACCACCGGAACGTTTGAGTAATTGGGCAAGTGAGATAGTTAACTCTGGCACCTTTATTCGATATACACATCTTAATACGGTTGATGCACTCTTGAACGGAAAAATTCATATTTTTTTAGATTCCTTAAGACACATGATCGCTCCTATTTTAACGTTATCATATGTAATGTGGGCTTTGATTCTTAGGATAATGCGTTCAAGTATGTTGGAGACTTTACGCAAGGATTATGTTACAACTGCACGTGCAAAAGGGTTAAAAGAAAAAATTGTGATTAACAAACATGCTAAAAGAAACGCATTATTGCCAGTTGTGACAGTAGGAGGAGAATCAGTTCTTTGGTTGTTCAATGGAGATGTTATAGCTGAAACAGTTTTCAATTACAAAGGTATTGGATTTTGGGCAGCTAAAGCTGCTGTGAGATTAGATGTTCCTGCAATTCTAGGCATAGCACTTTTAACAGGGTTAATTCTTGTATTCACTAATCTTGTAATTGATATTTCATATGCATATCTCAATCCAGAGGTAAAGTTATCGTGAGAGTTGTTAAAAAAATGCTGAGAAACCCTGTTTCATTAATAGGGATTATTATTGTTATTTTTTTCTCTTGTATTGCAATTGTTGCACCTTGGCTTGCTCCTCCTAAACCAAATTATGATCCATATGAAATCCCTCGAGATGGTTTTAGCAATACTCCAAGACCCCCTTCAAAAGAGCACCTCTTTGGTACTACACAAGGTCAATATGATATTTTCTATGGCATGGTTTGGGGAACCAGAACTGCTTTTCGAGTAGGTGTGCTAGTTGCCGGAAGTGTAACGATCATTGGTATTATTATAGGAACTATTTCAGCATACTATGGTGGACTAATCGATGAATTTGTTATGCGAATCGTTGATATTTTCCTTTCATTTCCTTTTCTCATAGCAGCAATGACCCTTTCCACTGTTCTAGGTCGCAGTATAACTAACGTTATGATCGCGCTTATAGTTTTTGGCTGGATGTATTATGCACGATTGATGCGTAGCGAAGTTTTAGCAACGAAGCAACAAAGTTACGTTGAAGCTTCAAATGCATTAGGAGGAGGGGATTTCTGGATAATTCGTAAACATATCATATCAAATTCAATTTATTCCGTTTTAGTCAAGTTTACAATGGATATTGGAACTATGGTCATATGGGCAGCCGCACTTAGTTTTTTAGGTGTAGGCGTCGAGGTAGGCTATGCAGATTGGGGACAAATGATTAACTTAGCTAGAAATTGGATTGTGGGCCCCTCATATGATCCATTCAAATATTGGTACACGGTTGTTTATCCAGGTAGCGCACTAGTTTTGTTCGTATTGGGCTGGAATTTAATTGGAGATGCTTTCCGAGATGTTTTTGATCCAAAACTACAAACGTAATAGTAGTAATACTAGAACCTAATTAGGGAACCCGCAATTTCATTATATGAGTTTAAGAACCTATTTCCCGATGAGGATGCCTGTAGGAAACACCTGTTTAATCTAAAGTGGCCTCATGGTGTTGAGTGTCCCCGATGCGGTCATTCCGAGTATTATGAGATCAAAAAGCGCCATCTGTATCAGTGTAGAAACTGTCGTCATCAAACTTCAGTTACTGCCAATACCATCTTTCATCGCACTAGAATCCCGCTTAATATTTGGTTTTGGGTTATATTCCTGGTGGCAGCGGATAAGAGAGGGATCTCCGCTTTAGCTATAAGCAGGGAGTTTCCTGTCTCCTACCCCACGGCCTGGACGATGCTGCATAAGATACGCCAAGCCATGCAGGACAGGGATGCCCGGTATCGATTGGCGGGTATCGTGGAGGTAGATGATGCTTACTTTGGCGGCCTATCCCAAGGTGTAAAACGAGGCCGGAGCACCGATAAATTCAAAGTTCTGGTCTCTGTTTCCGTAACTCAAAAGGCAACCACCAGTTTGCCAAGATGGAGGTGATAGATGACCTCAGGCAGGATACTATAGATATGTGGATCAAAGATAGTACTAAGCTGGGCAGCAGGCTGCGAACGGATACTTGCAAGTCCTATTCGGAGTCGGTGATGGCTATGAACATGAGAGAATTATCGCCTTAAATTTACGTATTAGCGGGGTTCTAAAAAGCGTATATAGGCTGGTCTCCAACGTTAAAGGGCTGGTCTCCAACGTTAAAGCCTTTATGGCTAGAACTTATCATGGACTGGGCAAAAAGCATCTGGAGCGTTACCTGGATGAATATTGTTATCGGTATAATCGGCGACTCTGGCAGGATCAGTTATTCAACCGATTCCTGGCAGTTTGCGTAAATACTTAATCTGTAGCATATACTGATTTAACCTTATAATCATAAAAGATATTAATCGGAGGAGGTAAAAATGAATACTGAAGGAGCATATAAAGGTCACTGGTTGGGCAGAACTAATGAATATCCGCGCAACCCCAGAATTTATTTTGGCGTTGGATTAGCAAATAAACTAGGAAATTTAATCAAGGATGTTGCTATCAACAAAAACTGTATCATAATTACTGATAAGTCGCTGGCTGAGATTGGCCTAATCAAGAATCCGAAGAAATCCCTAGAGGATCATGGTTTTACGGTAGAGCTTTATAAGGCCAAGCCGGAAGAACCCGAATCAAAAGAAATGGAGAAGATAATTGAAGTTGTCAAAGAGGGTGATTACGGTCTCGTAGTAGGATTGGGTGGAGGAAGCTGTATGGATAAGGCAAAAATAGCTGCAACCATATCGGAAGCTCCCGGGCAATTACAAGACTACGTCGCTCCTAGTTCAAAACCTCTAAAGGAATCTAAACCCATTGTGATGCTACCCACGACATCAGGTACGGGTAGCGAATGTTCTAACACAGCGGTAGTTATAGTTTCGCACAAGGAAATGGGTACAATAAAAACCTGGATAACAGGGGATCCGGTAATGGCAGATGCTGCGGTAATAGACCCAAGTTTGACCTTGGATTTACCCCCTAGGGTTACCGCTGGGAGTGGTATGGATGCACTGAGTCATACTGCTGAAGCTGTATTATCTTTGCAAGCAAATCCTTTTTCGGATGCAATATCTCTAAAAGCTATAGAGTTAGTGTCACAGAATTTAAGAACAGCTTACCATCAAGGAGATAATATTGAAGCAAGGTGGAACATGTCTTTAGCAGCATCGATAGGGGGGATGGTGATTAGCTATGATTGGATTGCTGGACCAGCAGTGTTAGCTCATGTAGCTTCAGAAGGTATATCAGCAAAATATGAGATACCCCATGGAGAAGGGTGTGGTGTACTACTCCCATACGTTTATTGGTTTAACCTTCCAAGTGCTTATGGTCAAAAAAAATTGGCAAAAATAGCTCAATCTATGGGCGAAGATATTTCCGGCTTGAACAGTAAGGACGCATCTAAAAAGGCCATTACAGCTACATTTGATCTACTTGAAGATATAGATCTACCTACCAACCTACGGCAATATGATATACCTGAAAAGGATATTCCACTGTTAGCAGAATATGTTCTGGAAAGAGCTGAAGACATGTATTCAATGCCCGAGTATAATCCGCGTAAGGCTACTTTGGATAATCTAAAAGAATTTTTTCGTAAGGCTTTAGAGGGAAGACAATCCATAGACAAACCAGGTGATTAAGATGTCAAAATCACTATATGGATATGCAGGGAAACTGCTTAGGATGGACTTAGGTAGCGAAACAACAAAGATTGAAAAAATCAATTCTGATTTCTTGAGAGAGTTTTTAGGTGGAAGTGGATATGCAAAACTGTTGTATGATGAGCTACCGAAAGGTATTGATCCACTAAATTCCAAAAATAAATTGATGTTTACTACGGGCCCATTAACTGGCACACGAGCACCGGGATCCGGATTTGCTTCAGTTTGCTTTAAATCTCCCCTCACTGGTCTTTGGGCTGATTCCAAATCTGGAGGTGAATGGGGTGGCGAACTTAAGAGAGCGGGTTACGACCTATTAATAGTTGAGAATAAAGCTAAGATACCTGTATACCTAGTTATAGAAGATGATGTAGTGAAAATTAAACCTGCGAAGCATTTACAAGGTAAAACAACATCTCAAAAAGATGAGCTTATTAGACAAGAACTAGGGGATGAAGGATTCCAAACTGCCGTTATAGGGCCTGCTGGTGAAAACATGGTTAGATTTGCAAATGTTATGGTGAAGGGACTTACAAAAGCGAATATGGGGCGGGCGTTTGGTCGATGCGGAGCGGGTGCTGTGATGGGTTCAAAAAACCTGCATGCCATTGCAGTAAAGGGCAATGGAGAAATCCCGGTTGCAAAACCCGGTGAATTTTCATCCGCTGTAAAGGAGTATAAAAAAAGAATCTTAACCAATACTGGAAAGGAAGGTTGGGCTGAAGATGGTACCACAGGAGATATACCTGCTTGTGATGAAGTGGGAGATTTTCCTACAAAGAATTGGAGATCCAATTCCTGGGGAGAAGGGGAGGCACTTTATGATCACTTTAAAAAAGAAAACCTCGTAAAGTCTACACCTTGCTATAAGGGCTGCATCTTGCAATGTGGTAGAATATGTCAGGTCGTAGAGGGAGAATGGAAAACTCCGCAGCACGAAGGCGGGGAATACGAGAGTATTTCAGCCTTTACAGCTTTTGTGCTAAATGAAAACGTAGATGCAGCCGTACATGCTGATTACCTATGTAACGAATACGGGTTGGATACGATTTCAACCGGAGCAGCTATTGCGTTTGCTATGGACTGCTTTGACCAGGGAATTTTAGGAAAGGAAGAGACTAGAAGTTTAGAACTTAAATGGGGAAATGCCGAAACTATAATTAAACTGGTTAAAAAGATAGCAAAACGGGAAGGTTTAGGAAAATTGCTTGGTGAAGGAGTTAAAGTTGCTTCTGAAAAGCTAGGTGGTACTGCCCAAGAGCTTGCAATACACGTAAAGGGCTTAGAGGGTCCAGCACACGATCCACGATCAGGAAAGACACTCGCCCCCATGTACGGGACAAATAATCGAGGTATGTGTCATATCCACCCGCTTGAAGGTATGGCTTTTGATTGTGGTAAAATCGATTTTGGATTAACCTCTTTTGGATTACCTAATCCCAAAGATATAGACAGATTTGCCGAAAACGGTAAGGGGAAGATTGCAAAAACATTACAAGATTTTGGAACAGTTCCTGATATCGTGGGTATTTGTAAATTCTATATCTATGAGGGGCTAGGGCTAAAAGAAATCTCAGGAATGGTCTCTTCTCTAACTGGTTGGAATATAGGTGGTGAAGATCTACTATCGACAGGAGAACGAGTTTTCACACTCCAGAGAATGTTCAATATAAGAGAAGGTGTAAGAAGAAGGGATGATATGCTTCCTAAAAGAGTTCTAAATATACCAGAGTTTGGTGCTTACTCATCGAAAAAGGATGCAAAAATACAAGAATATCTAAGGATGTTAGATGATTTATATAAGGCTAGAAGATGGAACCTTAACACCGGGATCCCAACCGATACTAAACTTTCGGAGCTAGGACTCACGGATCTTAATCAAAAAATACCCGATTGATGAGCATTAAAAAACTTAGTTTGATTTGACATAAAAATTCTTTTTAAATGTCAACAACGCCAAAGAAAATATTGCAACATAAGGATTTAAGTATCTGTTATCACACTTATACCCTTTCGTTAATAGTACCAACTCCTGAGAGTGTTAGCCTGATGAGATCAAAGATTAGGCAAATGGGATTAGATAAACGGCTGGTGTCGATCAGATCTATTAACCTTTACGTACTGGATTTAGATAATTACGAAGAAACTCTCGCTGCTGTTTCTGAGTAGGCGGAGAAAGCTAAAAACCTCGATGGAGCTGCAGTGATAGTTCTCGGCTGCACAGTAATAGGACCTATAGCTGCAAAGCTTGCAGATCACTTTAATGTTTCAGTTATCGAACTAGGAACTGCTACTTTAAAGATTGCCGAAGCCTTTGCTGCTCCTAAGTGGTGTTTAACTTTGTTATCGTCAAATAAATCATAAATTTTAATTTACTACTATCTCAGTAGATAAATGTCCAAGGTTTATTTACAAGTTCAAAATGATTTTAAAAGTGACTCTTTAAATCTTCAGTTGGTAGAACAGATGATTCCAAAATCTGCGAATTATCATCAATTTTAGATGTTTTGCGACTTATTTGGTCGTTTTTGAGGTGTAGTTAATGAGATCTAAGACCAGAGGGAAAATTTTAGTAACCGGAGCCGTTGGTCAGATAGGTTCGGAGCTAGTGGAGACCTTGAGAGCAAAATATGACAAAACTTCAGTAATAGCTGCCGGCCATAAAACAGAGCCTCCAGAGGAGATGCGAAAGCAAGGCCCATTTGAATTTGTGGATGTCCTAGATAGGGAGACCATCGATGAAACAATAGAAAAATATGATATCGATACCATCTACCATCTTGGGGCAATACTTTCGGTCAAAGGGGAGAAGGTTCCCCAAAAGTGTTTTGAAGTCAACGTAGTGGGAACTTACAATGTCTTAGAAGCAGGATTAAAATATGATATTATTCGAATAATTATCCCTAGCTCCATCGGGGTTTTTGGACCAGAAACCCCAAAAGAGAAGACTCCCAATGAAACCATCCTACGTCCCACCACTATGTACGGGGTTACTAAAGTAACTGATGAGCTCTTGGGTAACTATTACTTCCAAAAATTCGGCCTAGACGTCAGAGGAACCAGGTTACCTGGAATTATAAGTTCCAAAACTATGCCCGGGGGAGGAACAACCGACTACGCAGTGGAAATGTTTTATGAGGCCATCAAGAATGGGCACTACACTTGCTTTGTACGGGAAGACACGGTTCTTCCTTTTATGTATATACCGGACTGCATTAAAGCCTTGGTGGATTTGGCTGAAGCCGATTTATCTGGACTTAAACACCACTGCGACTACAATGTCAGCTCAATGAGCTTTTCTGCTGGTCAGCTGGCTAATTCTATAAAAGAGGTAATACCTGACTTCAAATGTGAGTTTAAACCTGATCAGCGCCAGGAGATTGCCGATTCCTGGCCTGACTCATTAGACGATACAGCCGCCCGACAAGAATGGGGTTGGGAACCAGAATACGATCTTGAGACCATGACTGAGGATATGATCAAGAAATTAAAAAGGAAACTAGCTTGAAAAAATTTACCAGAGGTGATTAATTTGCCCCTAGAGAAGATGGAATCTGTAGTAGAAGAGAAGTTAAAAGACTTGGAAGAAGAGGGTACTTTAAAAGGAGAAGAGTGGGTGATAAAAGAAATAAAACCAGCCACTAACGAAAAAGGCCCAAGATATATTATGGAAAGTCAAGCTAATAAGGAATTTTTAAGGATGAATTCAAATTCCTATCTGGGAATGAACTTAAAGGAGGAAGTGATAAGAGCAGAAGAAAAGTCCGCACAAAAGTATGGAGCTGGGCCGGGAGCGGTGCGTTTTATCCATGGGACCTTCACCCCTCACGTTAAGTTGGAAGATAAATTAGCTGATTTTCACCGCAAAGATGCAGGGATGATATTTAGTTCAGCATATTCGGCAAACTGTGGGATATTGGCCCCCTTAATTTCAAAACAAACTGTAGTAATGAGCGATGAACTAAACCACAACAGTATTATAAATGCCATCAGATTATCCCGTCCCCAGGACAAAGAGATCTACCATCACCTAGATTTTGAGGATATGGAATCTAAAATTCAGAAGTGGATAGGCAAAGCGAAAAGGATTATGATAGCCACCGACGGGGTATTTAGCATGCGGGGGGATTACCCGGATCTTTCTCAGATAGTTGAAATAAGTGAGGAATATGATTCGGAGTTCGAAGAAGGTATATTTGTAGTAGTTGACGACTCTCACGGAGTGGGAGCGTTCGGACAGACCGGAAGGGGTACCCCGGAGATAACAAAGGGAGAGGGAGTGGACATCATAACATCTACCTTGGGGAAAGCCCTGGGGGTTAACGGGGGTTATCTAGTTACCAATGCCAGAATAATCGAGTATTTGAGAGAGACCTCACCGTTTTATGTGTATTCCAATCCTATAACTCCAGCCGAAGCCTCAGCGGCAATTAAAGCCTTGGAAATACTGGATAGTGAGAGGGGAAGAGAGTTACTTAATAGATTGAGGGGAAATACCGACTACTTCGAAAAAGGGGTGATAGATCTGGGGTATGAGATTATTGAAGGTCCCCATCCTATCGTGCCGGTAATGATCAGAGATACAGGTGAGACCGAACGATTGGTCAATTATCTCAAGGAAAACGGTATCCTGGTAATAGGGCTTAAATTCCCGGTGGTCCCCCAGGGTGATGAGTCTATAAGGTTTCAAATCTCCGCCGATCACACTCAACAGGATTTAGATTATGCATTGAGGATTTTGAAAGAATATATGTAAATGTAGTTGCACCACCTGGCTTAGTTCCCGGTTGAGGACAGAGCCCCAACCCTACGGATTCACGATACAATTAAATGTAGGGGGGCTCCGTCCGGCTCGAAGAGGAGAGGCGTGCTAATCACTTATGAAGTGCTGTATTAGCGTTGAAGTTAGTTAACAGAGTTGGAAAGAAAAGTCAGTTCTTATACCATTATTTGAAGGTAGAAAACAAGAAACTTTTCTTTAGGAGGTAAAAGATGCACAAAAAGCTATTTACACCTGGGCCAGTTGAAGTTAGGCCGGAAATATTACAAGCCATGTCCACTCCTCAGATCCATCATCGCTCACCCGAATTTTCACGAACTTATGATGACGTGCAAGAGAATTTAAAGAGACTGCTTTACACCGAGAATCCGGTCTTTCTGATTACTTCATCTTCAACTGGGGCTATGCAGGCAGCGGTGACCAATACGGTTTCTAAAAAGTGCCTTAATTTAGTAAATGGTGCTTTTTCCACCCGGTGGCATCAGATAACGGAGAGGAACGGATTGCCGAATGAAAAGCTAGATTTGGAATGGGACAGGGCCATAAAACCGGCCATGGTGGATGAGAAGTTAAAAACTGGCAAGTTCGATGCGGTTGCTTTGGTATTTAACGAAACCTCCACCGGCATGATGAATCCTCTTCCGGAAATAGCCGAAGTGGTTAAGCAATACCCCGATGTTTTACTGTTGGTGGATGCGGTAAGTGGTATGGCCGGAGCCAAGATAGAGGTAGACAAATGGGGAGTGGATGTCTGTCTGGCCGGGGTACAAAAGGCGTTTGCTCTTCCCTCCGGATTAACCGTGGCTTCGATAAGCCAAAAAGCCCTGGATAGAGCCGAGAAACTGGACCGAGGCTATTACTTCAACTTCCCACTACTTCTTAAATATCATAAGAGAAGCCAAACCCGAGTTACCCCCTGTATAGCGCAAATTTTTGCCCTGCAGGAACAACTAAAGGAGATGATGGAGGAAGAAGGTTTGGAAAATAGGTTCAAACGTCATAAAGAGATGGCCAGTATCGTCCAGAATTGGGCTAGGGAGAAGTTCGACTTATTCCCGGAAGAAGGATACGAATCAGTGACCCTGACCTGTGTAAAAAACACCCGGGGAATATCTGTAGCTGACTTGAACAACGAACTTATCGAAAAACACAACATTCGTATCTCCAATGGTTATGGTGATCTAAAGGAAAAGACCTTCCGGATTGCCCATATGGGAGATATCCAAATCGCAGATGTGAGAGGCTTGTTGGCCACAATTGATGACATTTTAGGTATATAGAGGAGGGAAATAATGTCTGCAAAGGTTCTTATATGTGACCCGGTTGCCAATGAGACCATCAACATGTTGGAAGATGAAGGGTTTAACATCCAGATAAAGACCGATATGAGCCCGGAGGAATTAGAAAACCAAGTATCCAAGTATCAAGCTATGGTAGTAAGATCCGCCACCAAAGTGAGAAAGAAGGTCATCGATAAAGCCGAAAATCTAGAAGTGATAGTCAGGGCGGGAGTAGGACTGGATAACATCGACGTTCAGTACGCTGAAAGTAAAGGAATAAAAGTATTAAATACCCCTGAGGCCAGTTCCCGATCAGTAGCGGAGCTGGCTATAGGCCACATGTTAAGCCTTGCCCGCAATATCCCCTACGGTACCGCGTCCATGAAGGAAGGAAAATGGGAGAAGAAAAAGCTTCGAGGTGTAGAGTTGGCCGAAAAAACTTTAGGGTTAATAGGGATAGGAAGGATAGGAAAGAGAGTTGCTCAAAAAGCCCACTGTTTAGGAATGAAGGTAATTGCTTATTATTACAAACCGATCGATAAACCCCCTATTCCGGAGATCAGTGAGATGGTGAGTAAGGACGAACTCCTGGAAAGATCTGATTTTATTACCCTACATATTCCTTACGATCCAAAGAGAGGACCGGAGATTGGAAAAGAAGAACTTAACAAGGTGAAGAAGGGAGTATACATCGTAAATTGTGCCCGGGGAGGGGTGATTGACGAGGATGCCTTGCTGGAAGCCTTGGAGGACGGGAAAGTAGCCGGGGCGGGTATAGATGTATTTATGGAAGAACCCCCGGGTAAAAGCCGGTTGATCGAACACCCCCAGGTTACTTTGACTCCCCATTTGGGAGCCACCACCTTTGAGGCACAGAGAAGAGTAGGCACCCAAACCGCAGAAAAATTAATAGAGTTCTTCTCAACCTAAAGGGGTAAAATATGGCTGAAATATTCCCATTTCGAGGTTTACGTTACAACAAAGAAATAGTAAACAACTACAGTAAGGTGGTAACTCAGCCCTACGATAAGATATCACCGGCCAATCAAGAGAGATATTACCAGAAGCATGATTACAACATGGTAAGGATAATTAAAGGAAAGGAAAAGGCTGGTGATGACGGGGAGAATAAGTATACCCGAGCGGCAAGTTTTTTCCAGGACTGGCAGGATAAGAACGTTTTGATCCGGGATTCGGAACCGGCAATCTACGCCTATAATCAGGAATACGAAGTAGATGGGGAAGTCAGGACTAGAAAAGGGTTTGTAGGGTTAGTGAAGTTGCAAGCCCCCGGAGAAGGGGTAAAGGCTCATGAGTCAACCATGAAAGGTCCCAAAGCGGATAGACTAAAGTTAATGAGGGCCGCTGAAGCTAACTTTGGTCACATTTTTATGTTGTATTCAGATAAAAAGAGAAAAGCCAATAAAGCTTTACATAAATATACTGCTGACCACTCACCGGATATCCAAGCCGCCGATGATTTTGGTAATGTCCATAAAGTATGGACTATTACTGATCAGGATATTATTAAAATAGTCAAGGAAACCGTCTCCGAGAAAAGCTTATACATAGCTGATGGGCATCACCGATACGAAACGGCGGTTAATTTTATGAATGAATGTAAACAAAAGGGGTGGAGACCCCAGGGAGTGGAAAGCTTTACTCATCGGATGATGACCTTGATTAATATGGATGAACCGGGTTTAACTATACTTCCTACCCACCGGCTTATCCACGGGTTAGAAAGCTTTTCCAAGGAGCAATTTCTGAATGGGGCTAGAAAGAATTTTGAAATTGAGACACATAATGATTCCCAGCAGATGTTTGAAAGATTGGATAATGATCTTGAGGTTAAGCATACATTTGGTTTCTATCCTCAGGGTTCTAATCTTCATTACTCATTGACTTTAAAGAACGAAGATATAATGGATGGACTGATTCCCGGCCGCTGGTCGAAGACGTGGAAAAGGCTAGATGTGTCCATCCTGCATAAAGCCATACTGGAGACTTTACTGGGAATTGGCGAAAAGGAATTGGAAGAGGAAACCAACGTCGAATATATGAGATCAAGGGAAGAAGCTTTGAGAAATGTTGACAATGGCGATTTCCAAATGGCATTTATCATGAACCCAACCTCCGTCGATGAAGTACGGAAAGTGGCCGATCAAGGTGAAAAAATGCCCCAGAAATCCACGGACTTTTATCCCAAATTGCTTACCGGTCTTATCATGACCAAAATGGATATTGTTAAAAGTGGATAAGTTTCCACATCTAGGGGATCATTTCATAAATGGTTAGGACGTGTTGGTTTCCGGTTGGCTACATACCCAACCCTACGAATTCATTGGTACCATCATATGTAGGGAATGGCCTCTGTGCCATTCCTATCAATGTGCTAATCAATTGTGAAACGCTGTACTAGTTAGTTTAAAATAATCAACCGGGTGAGGACGATAATGGAATTTATACCCAATACAGAAGAAGATAAAGGAAAAATGTTAGAGGATATCGGGCTTAAGTCTAGAAAAGAGTTATTTGCGGATATACCAGAAGAAATCAAGTCCCGATGTGAGCCTCTAGGGATAGAACCGACCAGCGAACTGGAAATAAGGCGCGCTTTAAAAAAGATATCTGGCAAGAATGCTGATCCAGATAAATTTACATCTTTTATAGGTGGAGGGATATATGATCACTTTATTCCCAGTGTGCTTGATCACATTCTATTAAAACCTGAGTTTTATACTGCTTACACTCCGTATCAAGCTGAGATAAGCCAAGGAACATTAAGTTGGATGTTTGAATTCCAAACCCTTATCTGTGAACTTACCGGAATGGATATAGCCAATAGCTCCATGTACGATGGGGCCACCTCTATGAGTGAAGCAATGCTACTGGCTTCTGATTTAACTAACAAAGACAAGGTGCTGGTGGCTGAATCGATAAATCCTTTTTATCGGGAGGTAATAGATACTTACGGATGGGGGGCAGATTTAAAAATTGAAACCATTCCCTTCAATGAGCAGGGAAGAATAGATAAAACTAGCTTACGGGATAAGATTGATCAAGTGGCGGCAGTTCTCGTTCAAAACCCTAATTTCTTTGGAGTAGTTGAGGATTTATACGGTTTAAAAGAAGAAATTGCTGATTCTCTTTTAATTGTATGTGTAAACCCGATTTCTCTAGGGGTACTTGCTCCGCCTGGTGATTACGGTGCTGATATCGTAGTGGGAGAAGGTCAACCATTAGGTAATAGGCTTAATTTCGGAGGCCCATTGCTAGGAATACTTGCCACCCGCAAAAAATTCTTAAGAAAATTGCCGGGTAGGCTTTCCGGAGTTACTGTGGATGAAGATGGTAAACCGGGCTTTGTAATGGCTTTGCAAACCAGAGAGCAGCATATAAGAAGAGAGAAAGCTTCCTCTAATATATGTACCAACTCAGGCTTATGTGCTTTAGCTGCTACCGTCTATCTTTCGGTCTTGGGCAAAAAAGGGCTTAAGGAAGTATCCAGTCAAGCTACCCAAAAAGCACATTATCTTAAGGAAGAAATTACAAAGCTTGGCGGTTACCGGCTTGAATTTCCTCAAGTCCCCACCTTTAACGAATTTCTAATTAGGACCGATAAAGAGCCCTCAATGATAGCAAATTATTTGAAAAGTCAGGGTTTCTTGCTTTTGGATCCCAAACATCTGGCCAACTTTGGATTCTCCAGCCATTTGCTCCTGGCGGTAACCGAAAAAAGAACCAAACAAGAGATGGATAATTTAGTAGAAAAGCTATCGGAGGTTTAAATGCCAACTACACCTGAAACCATATTTGATAAAGGAGCTAAAGGAAGGCGGGGAGTTAGGTTGCCGGAAGCGGAGACTGAGTGGGAGCCAATTGAGAATTTAATTCCGGATAAGCTTCGAAGAGTTGACGGACTTAACTTACCCGAAGTCAGTCAACCAGAGGTAGTAAAGCATTATACTCAACTTTCCAAGAAGAACTACGGCGTAGATGATGGGATGTATCCTCTAGGTTCATGCACGATGAAGTATAACCCCAAAATAAACGAGGACTTGGCTCGATTAGAGCCGTTCAGCCAGGCTCACCCTTTGCAGCCCGAGGATCTTTCACAAGGCACGCTACACATCATGTATGAGCTAGGAGAATTTATGAAGAAGATTGGAGGGATGGCCGGGGTTTCTTTGCAGCCGGTAGCCGGGGCTCACGGTGAACTTACCGGTCTTTTGCTAATGAAGAAGTATTTCCAAGAGAAGGGGGAAATCGATAAACGAAGAAAGATCTTGCTTCCCGATTCCTCGCATGGTACAAATCCGGCCACTTGCGGGATGCTAGGCTTTGAAGCGGTAGAGATTAAATCAGATCAGCGAGGCATGGCCAAACCGGAAATATTTGAGGAAAAGATGGATATCGATGTAGCCGGGGTTATGCTAACCATTCCCAACACTCTTGGATTATTTGAAGAGGATATATTAAAGGTCAGTGAGATTGTACATCAAGCCGGAGGCCTATGTTATTACGACGGGGCAAACCTAAATGCCACTTTAGGGATAGCTAGACCAGGCGATATGGGAATGGATATAGCCGCTTACAATTTACATAAAACCTTTTCCACACCCCATGGGGGAGGAGGACCGGGAGGGGGGGCTTTAACTGTTGTTAAGGATTTAACCCCCTATTTACCTGTTCCCGAAGTGGTTAAGGAGAATTCAACTTATCATTTGGGCTATCAGCGGCCTAAGTCTATAGGAAAAGTGCACAGCTTTTATGGCAACTTTGGAGTGGCAATCAAAGCTTACATTTATATAAAGATGCTGGGAGATGAAGGTCTAAGAGATGTAGCCGAGAACGCGGTTCTTAACGCAAATTATCTAAAGGAGAAGTTGAAGCAAGTGTATGAACTTCCGTACGATCGACTATGTAAACACGAATTTGTGCTCTCCGGCAAAGGCCTAAACCAGGCTATAAAAACTATCGATATAGCCAAGAGACTAATAGATCTAGGATTTCATCCTCCCACGATTTACTTTCCACTAATTGTAGATGAGGCCTTAATGATTGAACCTACAGAAACGGTGAGTAAGGAAGAACTAGACCAATTTATTCAAGCCATGAAACAAATAGCCAAAGAAGCGAAGGAGAAACCCCAAACTTTGCAGCAGGCGCCCCACACCGGGCCGGTAAGAAGGCTGGATGAAGTAAAAGCGGCAAGAGAACCTATATTGAGGGCTTGACCAGGAGATAAAATGGCAAAAAGAGTGGAAAATCAAGCTTATCTGGACTTATTGGATGAAAATCTGTCAGATATAGATGGGTTTGTCCAAAGATTAATTCGCCTCGAGAAAGAAAGACAGGCTCGAAAGCTTATACTAATTCCCTCTGAAAGCATGGCTCCCCGGTCGGTCCGCAGGGCATTAGGTTCTGTGTTTAATAACGTATATGCCGAAGGTTATCCCCGATTTGAGATGACCCGGGAATCGGAAGAGAAGCTGGCAGATTTGGCCGAGCAATTAACCCACTACAGACGCTACGCCGACCGCCGATTTTACAAGGGAGTGGAGTATGCTGATTTGGTAGAGAGTCTAGCTCAAAGGAGGGCGGCGGAGTGCTTTGCAAACAGCGATGTTTCGGCAGAGGAGATTTATGTCAATGTACAGCCTTTGTCCGGAGCTGCGGCCAATCTTGCTATTTACGAAACATTTGTAAACCCTGGAGATACGGTAATGGGGATGGATTTATCCGAAGGCGGTCATCTTACCCACGGCAGCAAATTCAATATAACTGGAAAACGTTATAATATCGTTTCATACTCTACTAAAAGGTCTACGGGTAAACTTGATTATGATGAAATAGAGGAAATGGCGTTAGAACACCGCCCTAAGATGATAATTGTGGGGTATACATCCTATCCTTGGGCTCCGGATTGGAAAAAGTTCAGGGAAATTGCGGATAAAGCGGGAGCAGTTCTACTAGCGGATATTGCCCACACGGCGGGCATGGCCATTGCGGGGGCGTATCCAAATCCTATTAGGTTTGCCGATATAGTAATGTTTACCACTCACAAGACCATTTGCGGGCCGCGTGGGGCGGTGATCTTAACTACTAATCAAAGTTACAGCGAACGGATTGATGAAGCTATCTTCCCTGGTGAACAGGGTGGGCCTCATGTAAATAAATGGGCAGCAATGGCCGTGGCATTCAAAATAGCTCAAACGAAAGGCTTTAAGAAAATGCAGCACCAGATAGTAAAAAATTCAAAAGCTTTAGCTAAAAGGTTTAAGGATAACGGAATAGATCTTGCTTACGGGGGCACAGATACTCACCTAATGGTCATCGATCTGCGAAAGATCCAGTCGGATACCGGATTTACATTAATGGGTGAAGTTGGGGCTCGGATACTGGATCTATGCGGCATTGTGACTAATAAGAATACCATACCAGGGGATGAAAGTGCTGCCGAGGCTCATGGCATTCGTTTAGGTACACCGTGGGTTACGCAAAGAGGTATGCGAGAAGAGGAAATGGAGGCCTTAGCGGATATCATCACCCAGATCCTTACTAATATTAAGCCCTTCTGCTACCTAGGGGTTACCGGTGAGCTATCCAGAGGAAAGATAGACTTGGGAGTTTTGGAAAAAGCCAAAGAGGAAGTGGCCCAAATCACCCAAGCCCGTCCCCCAACCGTGGAAGAAAAAAGTGATTACCCGCATTTTTATGGTTGGGAAAAGGATAGAGAAGTGCCCGTGGGAAAATCATTATTTGAAAAAGTTAAAGCTGCTCAAGAAGAAAGTTCGGATGGGCCCTTACTATTTGATTTCTCAGATAAGGGAGTTTTGGAAATCAGCGGGCACCGCCCCACACCATTCTTGCAAGAGGTAACTACCAACGATGTATATAATTTACAGCGCCATCAAGCAATCCAATCTTTCCTTCTGGATAAAGAAGGAGTTTTAATCGATTCAATCGCAATCTTGCGCACCGAAGATAATAAATGGGGACAGGACCGCTATCTGGTAATTACCGCTCCTGAGGAAGTGGAGAGAATAAAGGTGTGGTTTAGGGAGTTATCCGATGGGTATGTTATCTTCGACAAAGAAGACCTATTTAGGAAAGTCCAAGGCCCCATAACGTTAAATGAGGTCGCACCAGGAGAATCTGCCGCTCGGGCTCAAGCTGTTCTAAAACTAAAAGGAGGTAAACTCTCTGGGTTTATAGATGACTGGGGTGGAGCAGAAATTACCGAAGCTATTAAAAAGGATCAGGGGGGAAAGATCAAGCTCAGTGAATGTAATGTGCACATATTTCCCGACCTTTCATCTAAAAATGATGAATTATATCTGGTAGTAGATTATAACCACGCGAAAGAGTTGGTGGAGCTTCTGGCCCAAAATGGTGTCGGTCTAGCAACACCGGAGATGAAAAGAGAGGAATACAATGATTTGTTGAAGCTTAGTGACAAGGGAAGAATCTCAGCCCTCACCCTTTATCAAAATGGTTATGAAAACCTATTTTGCCCATCTAAAACTTACTTTGTGGGACAATCCCATCTTCTAAAGGAGGTATCTCCTAGCCACCAAAAGAAAAAATTCCACTGGGCCAAAGCTAAAGAAGAAAGCGAAGGCCACCGTACTCCGCTTTATGAGGAGCATAAAAAGCTGGGGGCCAAGATGACCAATTTTGCCGGATGGACCATGCCGGTGTGGTACAGCGGAGTAGGAGATGAACACCGCGCAGTACGCCAATCGGCAGGGATTTTTGATTTGGGGCATATGGGGGTATTCGAGGTCTCCGGGAAACATGCCACCAGTTTCTTGGATGCAGTTACCTCTAACTACGTACGGTGGTTAAAAGATGGGGAGTCACAATATTCCTATCTGCTCGATCCTCAGGGCGTAGCCATCGATGACATTATAGTTTATCGAAGAAGAGAAGATCTTTATTTGGTAATAGGGAACGCTGCCAACCAAGACGTGGAGTGGCAATGGCTAAATGCGGTTAATTCTAGAGAATTTATCATTGACAAAAATCATCCGGTAAAGGAGATAGAAGGTCAGGCTACCTTACGAAATTTAAAGGATCCCAAATCAGGGGACAGGCAGCGTATAAATCTTGCTCTCCAAGGTGCGAAATCTCTTCCCATTCTTAAGAATCTCATCTCGGATTCCGAGGCAGAAAAGATGCTTAATAAGATGGGTAAAAATGAACTTATCGAGATTGAGTTGGCTGAAATTCCGGTGGTGATATCTCACACTGGTTATACAGGTGAAGAGATAGGCTACGAAATATTCGTTCACCCCCAAAAAGCTCCCACCCTTTGGAACCGTATCTTAGACGCAGGCCATGAATATAATATAAAACCCTGTGGGTTGGGGGCCAGGGATTCTTTAAGGACAGAAGCCGGACTTCCTCTATTTGGTCATGAGCTGGAGGGAAAATACGATATTAACCCCACGGAAGCCGGTTTTGGCCCTTATATAAAATTTCATAAGCCCTTTTTCATAGGTCGAGAGGAATACATTAAGCGAACTCAAGAGATAAACCGGGAGGTGGTACGATTTAAGATAGACCAAGATCGGGCCAGAGCAATTAGGACTAAAGCACCGGTGATAGATAGAGCCGGTAAATTTATAGGTAGAGTGACCAGTTGTACTTTAGTAGGAGATGGTCAAGTGGGAATGGCTTATATTGATAAGAAGTATCATCGAGAGGGTGAGCAGATAGGAGTTTTCGCCTCGCCGGCATCTTTTAGCTCCACGGATCAGAAGTCGCTAAATGAACTAGAATCAGGGGATAGAGTACCGCTTTACTACTGGGCGAGGGTGCTTTCCCGTTTTCCCGGACAGGACTCAGATAAGCCCGGGTTTTCAGACTTTTCAGAATAATATTCTTAAAAAATAGTTCTAATCTTTTGACAGCACGAACCCAAAAAACTTTTGACCTACAACCTTTCCTGTTTGGGTTCTCTAAGCATCAGTTCATCCACTTTGCTGGAAGGATTACCACCTTCGTAAATTATCTCGTAGACGGCTTCGGTGATAGGAAGTTCGATATTTTTGAGGCTGGCCATCTCGTGCAAGACCTGGCATCCATAGACCCCTTCGGCTACTTTGTCCATATTGGCTAGAACTTCTTCAGCGCTTTTCCCTTTACCTATTTGATATCCCACATATCGGTTTCTGCTGTGTTCGCTTATACAGGTGGTGACCAAATCTCCCAGGCCGGAAAGACCAAAGAAAGTCTCTTTTTTCACTTCTAATACTTCAGCCAGTCTAGTTAGCTCTGCCAGCCCGCGGGAGATAAGGGCCCCTTTTGAATTATCACCGTAACCCAGGCCGTCTGATATTCCGCAAGCCAGGGCAATGACGTTTTTTACCGCCCCCGCATATTCAACCCCTTTTATGTCCCTTGATAAGTATACCCGGAAACGCTCGGTCATAAAGGCCTCTTGCATGATTTTTCCGTGTTCTAGGTCTTTGCCGGCTAAAACTACGGTAGTAGGGATCTCCCGGCCTACTTCTTCGGCGTGGCTGGGGCCGGAAAGTGTATATACCCGGCCGAGGTCAAGTTCTTGGTCGATTACTTCGGACATGGTTAAAAAGCTTCCTCGTTCCAACCCTTTGGCTAAATTTATGAAGGTGGATTTCTGCTGGGCTGAAGGGGAGAGGATGTCCGCTACCCGCTTGCAAATTTTACGTACCACAAAGGAGGGAACCACGATCAGAAATACTTGGCCTTGCCCGGTTATCTCTTCTAAGTCCGTGAATATCTCTAAATTCTTGCCGGGCAGTTTCACCCCGGGCAGATATTTTGTATTCTCTCGTTTTTTCTTTAATACGGCGGCCAGATCTTTATCTTCTGCCCACAGATGTACCGAATGTCCTTTTTGAGCAAGCAATCCAGCTATGGCTGTTCCCCATCCGCCTGCTTTAAGTACAGTAAATTCCATTTTGTTGTGTATTAATCACCTTTTAGGTTTCTAACCGGCCTTTTACCGGTCATTAGTTCTTGAGCCGATATTGTACACGGACACCGACTATCCAGATGTGCTTTTATCCACTCGGTTGCCCTTTCTAAGTCCTTACTTGCATCCAGAACCTCTATATCCGGGAAAAGACCCACCTGGTGTATCTTTTGGTCTGTGGAAGTGTAGAACTCGGCTGTAGTTAAAATAACTGCTGACCCATCTTTAAGGGGGTAAGTCTCCTGAACTAGGCCTTTACCGAAGCTCTTTCGTCCTACTAATATCCCCATCTGATGGGCCCTTATAGCACCGGCCACGATCTCTGAGGCGCTTGCCGTCCCACTATTTATAAGCACCGCCATGGGTAGATTGGGAAAGTCGTTACCTCTAGTTTGGTATGCATCTTCCCCGGACCTGCTAACAGTTTTTATTACCATTCCTTCATCCACAAATTGACTAGCTACCTGGATAGCTGAATGTAGGAGGCCGCCCGGATTGTCCCTCAAATCGATAATTAACCCTTTAATTTCTCGGTCTTCAAATTCTTTTAGGGCTTTGACCAAATTGGCCGGGGTGTGATTGTTAAAACTGGATATCTCTATAAATCCGATCTGCTTATCGATAAGCCGTGACTTTACGCTTTCTACAACTATTAATTCTCTTATCACCGTGATTTCCTCTACTTCACCGGATTGATGCTGGACGGTTAGAAGGACTGGTTCACCTTCTGGTCCCTGCAATTTTTCCACCACTTGATCTTGACTGAGACCTTTGGCCGGTTGGCCGTCGATTTTAAGTATTATATCCCCTGCTTTTATTCCCGCCCGCTTGGCCGGTGAGCCGTCTAAGGGTTTAACTATCTTTGGGTAATCATCTTTAACGGTTATTTGGATACCCACCCCCACAAATTCTCCCTCCAACTGGTCATTGAATTGCTTGTATTCCTTTTGATTTAGGAAGCGGGAGTAGGGATCGTCCAATTTTTTTATCATCCCCTCAATAGCCCCATGAAGCAGCTCTTGATCGGTAACTTCTTGGGAATGTAAATAATGCCCTTTAAGGAATTCATAAGCTCGATAAAGGGGTGAGAAAAGATCAGGTGCCTGCGGCTGGCCGCCGCCGGTAACCCCGAAGTAGGAAAAATATACCAGGAAAGGAAGTCCTATCAATAAAACAATTATGGATATCTTCTTACATAATCTTTTCATCAGCAATCACCTTATTTATTATTTCACTTTGATGTTATCAAAATAAAGTCTTCGTTGCTATCTGTCTTTACCGTATCTATTTAGCCGCATGAAAACCTTCGGAATGACACAGAGGCCATTGTCTACATCTGGCGTATCATAAAAACGTAGGGTTGGGCCTCTGTGCCCAACCGAAACATGCCGGCCTATCATAAAAACGTAGGGTTGGGCCTCTGTGCCCAACCGAAACATACTGGAATGGCACAGAGGCCATTCCCTACATCTGGCCTATGGCGAATTTGTATTTTAAAGCCTCTGTACCCCACCAAATGAATAACATCAGAAGTTAACGATCCCCTATTATAGCCTCTTCAGATGGCTAAACAATTACTCCTTACCGAATATAAAATCCGAAATTGCTTGCTAAAATCGAATCCTCATTGTATGATTTCCTTATTGTAAGGAGGGTTATCATGAAGGCAAGCATCGTCTTAAATCCCAACGAATCGAAGAGGCTAATTGCAAAAGGAGTAGCCCAACTTCCGGTCATAAAAGAGGCTTTAAAAAGTGGAACCGTAGTAATAGGATTTGGTTCCACTAACGGATATGTGGCAGAAGAGCTGCTCGGCCAATCTATCGACAAGGACCGCTTTGTGGCCGGATTTAACGATGGGGTAAATAACGTCACCAAGCCGGACAAGCGGGATAGGGAGTTAGTCATTATAGAAGGAGAATTAACTGATAAAACCTCCGGGGATGTACGGGATGAACTGACTTGTAGAGACGTATTCATCAAAGGTGGAAATGCCCTAGATCCATACGGGGTGGTAGGAGTGATGGTGGGTTCCAAGAGCGGAGGCACGGTAGGTGCAAATATGGGTTATGTGGTCTCCTGCGGAGTTAACCTTATTATCCCCATAGGGCTTGAGAAAGCTATCCATAACTCGGTGGAAGAAGTATCGCAAGAAATAGGCATTACCAAACTTGACCGCTATATGGGCGCCCCTATCGGACTGTGGCCTCTTTACGGGGTGGTGGTAACGGAGCTGGAAGCCATCGAACTTCTGGCCGAAGTTAGAGCCTTTCAGATAGGAGCCGGGGGGATAGCCGGCGGGGAAGGAAGCGTAACTTTGGGGGTGGCCGGAGAAAAACCGGAGGTAAAAAAGATATTTGAACTGGCAGAAAAAATTAAAGGAGAACCCCCCATATCACCCCGCGGCGCCTATGAGCAGTAATGGGGATTGATGGATTAGGGATCACTACGATAAGGAGCCGGATATCATGAAGACGTGGAGGGAATTAGACGTTTGGAAGAAGGCTCACATACTAACATTGAAAGTCTACCAAGCCGTGAAGTCTTTTCCCGCCGAGGAACGTTAACGACTTTCCGATCAATTATGCAGGGCAGCTGCCTCTATACCGGCAAATATCGTAGAAGGTCAAGCCAGGCAAACAACCAAGGAGTACTTACAGTACCTCTACAATGCTAGAGGCTCAACGGAGGAAATCCGCTATCACTTGCTACTAGCTAAGGATTTAGATATTTTGAGTGAACAAGCTTATAATAATCTGGAAGCGGAGTATGAAACGATAAGCAAGATGTTAAACGGTTTAATTAATTCTCTTAAGTCAACAGAAGAGAGTTAAGTAAGGGTAGATGGGAAGGAACCGAGCGAAATCACACGATCTTTAATTACCTAAATCCCTAATCCCTTAATCCTAATTTTGTTATCCTTATTCTACGGCCGGCCAAGTGATGAACCTTATAAACCGCTACGGGGTGGAAGTGTCCGGTACCGAATATTCAGATCCGCCCGCCTTAACGGTCAGAGTAAAAAGATCAAAAATTGAGAAATTAAAGAATGCTTTGAGGGAAGCTACCGGTGGGAAGGTTGAGTTTTACGGGCCGGAGCCCTAAAATAGGGTCAAAATGTATGATTATATCGAAGGAACTCCGGTAGAGATAACCGAGGATTCAATAGTTTTGGAAAATGACGGCATCGGTTATCGGATTTATACTTCCCGAGCTACCTTAGAAAATGTCACCTCCTACGATGAACCGATAAAGCTTTTTACCCACCTGCAGGTAAGAGAAGATACCCTCAACCTTTACGGTTTTGACAGCCGAAAGGAGTGGGAACTTTTTCAGATGCTTTTACCGGTATCTCGAATCGGCCCTAAAGTGGCAATTCAAGTGCTATCTTCTATTCCCTACCAACGTTTTAAAGAGGCCATCTTGGAGGAGGATTTAACTACCCTGGAATCCATAAAAGGGGTAGGCAAAAAGACGGCCAAGAGGCTGGTCTTGGAACTAAAAGAAAAGATTGCCGAGCTTCCCTTTCAAGAAGGCAAAGCTCCTCCCTTAACAAATATAGAAGAGGTAGCCTTGAAAGCGCTTACCTCTAAATCCCTGGGTTTTACTCAAAAGGAAGCCCGGCGGGCGATTCAAAAGGTCAAACAAAACTGTACGGAAGATCTAAGTACCGAAGAACTAGTCAAAAGGGCATTAGAAGTAATTTCCGGCTAACTCTCTCCCCCCGTCCTGCAATTTCCTTACATATATTTTGTTATCTTTTCCAACTCTATTCTTGAGGAACTTCGGGTCCCCTCTGTAGGATAGCCCATGGTGATTAGCATCATCAGTTCCTCCGATCTTTCAGCTTCCAGAATTTCTTCGGCCTTAGAATTTCGGGTCAGACCTATCCAACAGGTTCCTATACCCAGCCCATGAGCGGCCAGTAAGATATTTTGTGCACAAGCGCCAATGCCTTGAGCGTCTTTCAGTTCCTCGTAACCTCTTGTTTTGTCCTTCATAATGGCCAGGGTTACCGGCGCATTTTTGATTAGGCCTTGGGGGACCGTTCTTTCCAGCTTCTCTTTGGTGCGGTCGTCGGTTACCACAATAAACTTCCAGGGCTGGGTGTTTCTTCCCGACGGTGCCCACCGACCGGCCTCCAATATCTTTTCTATGTCCTCTTTGGGAATTTCTTTGTCCTGATACTCACGTACTGACCTGCGTTCTCTTATTGCTTCAAATAAGTCCATCAGTTTCCCTCCTTTTTATTATCTTGGGTTGAGTGGTTTTTTCTCACTCTTCTATTACCATCAATTTGCTCAAACGGGCGTTTTCCTTTATGTTTACCCCCGCACTTCCTACGAAGAGCACGTTTGTTATCTCAGCCTGGGTCTTGCCGGTAAAGGTGATGGTGGGATGATGGCAGCCGTTTCGTATCAGCCAGCTTTTGGGTTGTAGGATTCCCACCTCGCTTTCCGGTAGGTCCATCTCCTCATTATATTTTATTAGATACTCACCGGCGGGGAGCTCCCACCAGCCGTATTGATCATCGGGGGACCTTTTTGCGGACTCAACCTTTTCGACATCTGATTCTTCGTATTCCCCGCCCCCAAAATCTATATCTCCCAGTGAAGTTATTTTATTGATTTTATCTACCGTAAGGTCTACGCCATCCGGCCCCAGTTGGGTGTCTTTGTAGGTTAAGTTTTTCAGGTATTCAATTACTTCTTCCGGCTTTTTAATTTTCATACTCTCCCTCCTTATCTTTGGACTAATCCATTATTAGATTAAGGTAAATCGGAGGCTGTAGCAACGTTTGGATAGCTGAATATTACAGGAAATTTAAGGCTGGTTAAATCTTCTTGATGAAAACACATTCTTGAGTTAAGGTTATTGGTAGAGGGTGGTAAAAATGAGAAAGAGGGGATTGCTCTTAATAATTGTTCTTTTATTCGTGGCCTTATCTACGTATGGGATACAGAACCAATTTGAACGAGCTGTTGGCTTACATTCAACGGATGGGGATTGCATTAAGGTAGAATTTGTTGGAGATGGTAGAGAGAGTGTGCGTTATAACTCGGTCAATGCTCCCAAAAAGGATCAGTGTTTTGGACCGGAGGCAACAAGTTATAATGATCAATTGATCAAGGGGAAAAATATATGGCTTGAACTGAATCCCGTGGATGATGGGTACGAAAAATCATACCAAAGAGTTTTGGCTTACCCTTTCCTTGGTCCAGCAAGGACGCAATCAAATAGTGTCGAAATACTTCTTGTAGAAAAGGGATATGCACGGTTAGATGTAAGAAACCCTAACGATGATGATATTATGGAGGGGAAAGATTTTAACGTCAGATATGCTGATTGGATCATTGAAGCCCAGAGGAAGGCTGTCCTCAATCGACGTGGCTGGTGGAGAATGTGTGATGAGCACACGGAAACAAATTTTGTTATAGCGGTTATCAAGCAGTGGAGCGAGGATGAAGTGGTGTATTTAGTAAACCGTGGTGACTCCCCTATTGATCTTGCAGCAGAGTGGATATTAAAGGATTCCACAGGAGGGGACCGAAATACGCTCGATTTCAGTGATCATTTTTATGGAAAATGTTTACTCCCGCCAGCCGGTGTGCTTAGGATTCATTCTGGTTCAATAGCTACCGGCAGAGGTGGTGAGCATACTGCCTGTGGAAAACCCGAAATAGATTTGATGTGGACTGGTCATCACATTTGGAATAATAATAAGGACAAAGCTGAGCTTCATGATCTCGAAGGTGAGGTAGTAGACCGCTATGAATATCCTCTCCAATGGGATTAGAATAAAGGAGTGAAGCCAAACAAGCTTTGAGCATTAATTTGACTACCTTCCAAGCTTTGAGTTAAAATAAAATGCTATGGCCGCATAGCCAAGTGGTAAGGCAAGGGTCTGCAAAACCCTCATACCCCGGTTCAAATCCGGGTGCGGCCTCCAAAGTTATAAATTTAACTTGCTTTTTTGTTATTACGGGTGGTTAGCTCAGTAGGGAGAGCGCCTGCTTGACGTGCAGGAGGTCACAGGTTCAAATCCTGTACCACCCACCATTTAATTGAAAATCCTTTCTTAACTGACTTTTCTCAAATTTTACATCTACGGTGTCTCACTTAGCTAAAATATATTAACCATGTGAATTTGCTGGAATTTTTTTGGATGTTTTTCCTAGCTTATCTTACCCCCCCCCATTTATTTAACCAAAATGCAGTTATCTCCCTACCACTCTCCTTAAA